>JASLRP010000041.1 GCA_030743915.1 SAR202 cluster bacterium
ACCGACACCTTTGGCCCGCCTGACTGCGGTCTTGTGATGGCCAAATCCAACGCCAACCCCCAGCGTATGATCGCCGGATTCTTCCGAATCTCCAGAGACGCCCACGTCAATGGCGCCATCGGCCTCGACCAGTCCGGCAGAGGGACGACCTCGACTCCTTTTAAGACAGTGGGTTACGCGATAAACCAGACCGACGCTGGAGGGCGCGTCAACATTGCCCAGGGCACATACGCCGAAAACATCTCGCTGGGAGACACCATCGACCTGCACGGCGGTTACAACTCGGACTTTTCCAGCAGGAGCCTGGCCCAAGACGTTACGATCCTGGACGGCAAGAGCGCAGACGGCGTGCTGAAGATCAGCGGCGACTACGGGCCAGTCATCGAGGGCCTGACGCTGAAGAACGGGCTGAACTCGGACAGCGGCGGCGGATTGCGCCTGTCTGGAGGCGCCGCGCCAACGGTCCAGAACAACTGGATCGTCAACAACACCTCGACTCTCAGCGGGGGCGGAATCTACGTCGCAAGTTCGGGCGAGTTCGGGCCTACGATCAAAGATAACGTTATCTCCAACAATGTCTCCCAGAGCGCGTCCGGCGGCGGTGGCGGAGTGTATGTCACAGGGCGCCCTGCCCTGATCCAGAGGAACGAGATTTCCGGCAATCGGGCCACCGGAAATAGCGGAGGCGGAGTCTATCTCACCGGAGACACGCCTGCCCAATTGCTGGGCAATCGCATCCTCGACAACACGGCCGTGGATGACGGAGGCGGCGTGAACATCCGAAGCGGCAACGTCTATGCGGCCAATAACATCATTCGAGGAAACTCTGCGGATAGCAACGGCAACGGCGTTTATGTGTCCAACGACAGCTCGCCGACCATCCATAACAACACTGTGGTAGCCAACAACCCAACTTCGGGCGCTGGAGTGTACGCCAGTTCTGGCTCGACGCCCAAACTGTCCAACAACATCATATCGGGGCACGTTACCGGCGTTCGCTGTGGGAGCGTCTTCGATGTGCGTTTCAGCATCCTATTCAATGACGACAACGATAGTGGGTCGTGCGCGCTGGTCAACGTTATTCAAGCAGACCCGAAACTTACCGATGAGTTCCATCTCGGCCCTGACTCCCCGGCCATCGACGCGGGAGAATCGGTCTCGCCGGCGCCATTGACCGACTTCGACGGCCAGCCAAGAGTGACCGACGGAGACTGCAACAGCATAAAGGTCATCGACATCGGGGCAGACGAGAGCGCGGAGTGTGCGCCCTCGACTGTGCCTGGATTAAGCGTGTGGGGAATCATCGTAATTGCGTTGGCCTTGGCGGCGCTGGGAAGACGACGGAACCGCCACGCGAGAGCTTGGCAGTAATCCGCAATCAAGCTACGAGAACATGCGCCTCAAAAGGCGATATTTCTTCAGCAATTCGCCAGGCGACCGAACACACCTTCGATAGAATGTGACTGACGTCCTTGCGAGATGATGACCCAACGCCAAAACGCTGAACTAACTCAGACACTGACACATGCAAATGTTCAATATCAACCCAATCCGGTGTGTCAGGCGGGAGCATGAATTTACCGTTCGTCGTAGTAACAATGATGTCCGGTACAAAAACCATCATGTCTGGCGCATCTGAAAAAGCGCCGATGGTTACACGTCGCGTGACGATTGAAAACTCGGGCGCTTGTAAATCTGCCGAGATAACCCAAAGATCTGCTCCCTGCCATCGTTTTTGGGAAACGATCAAATCTGCTTGCGATTCAGCGCCGACACGACGCCCAGCATACCGAAGGACATTATTATTATTGCCACTCACGAAATCGTCAACAAACGAGTCGATTTCTGATGACACCTGAACTGGCAGTTGAACAACATGAATTCCAGTTTGGGCCATCGGTGACTTGGATTCCATATTCATCACGGCTTCTCCAACTCAACCCAAGACCAGGGGAATATGCTAAGCGGGATCGGGTTGTGTACGACCCATTGATGTCCTCCGCCGCGTCTCAATGCTCGGCCCGGTCTGTATGCAACAACTGGAATCACGCCGAGGTACTCAGGAGCGTCAGATATTGCGCTTACGTGTATCGGGATTGCCAACTCCGCGTTCTAGTTCGGTAACGCCAGACGGTCTGTCGCCTGCCAACCCAGTCGATACAGTATATCAGTGAGATAAATACGCCCGTCAGCCCCAGGAATAATCGACCCAGACATCGACATTTCTTGCGCATTTGTCCGGGATGTATAGTGGTAGTAAATGCCAGAAGATGGTGCATTGAAGCGGATTGGCGTTAACATGCGAGCGATTCAGTCACCTGTAGTATCTAGTTGATTATGGCGACAATTATACCACGCGTATGTGTGTCAATGGATGTAGATATTTTGCGTCTGCATGATGACGAGATTCAGATACTCTCAGCAGAATGCCATCCACTCATCAGCGCACATCACCTGTAACATCCTTACCTCCGCATTCTCCCCCAGGTTTGGACGTCGATCTCCCGTTGCTCGCGTGGGGACATGTGGTCGCGGTAGCTGAAATGCTCTGCTCCGACACTGTTGAGGTTCAAACACGCCTTTAGCCAATGGCGAATTGAGTCGGATGGTTGTGTTGCTCGCTGGAGCCATGCCCTGCTCTCGGGCAGGGTAACTGTTATCTGAACATGGAAAGTGTGAGTTGCCAAGACCGGCCCTCCTCGTGGCTCACGTTGTAGCATGTCGTATAACCTGCTAACATGCCATTAACAGTTATGTTAACGTGGCGATACTAACCTGTCAATAGATATTTAATGGTTATAACTATGGGCGACTCACAGCACGTTCGTGCTGAGGGTATGAAACAGAGGTCGAATCAAGCGGACGATGTGCCGATGGCTGACCGAAGAACGGGTCCTCTCGGATAATCGAGAGGGTTCGATTTAATAGAACAATTGTACTATTCTAGTCACCAAAAGTCAAGAGATGTCACCGAATAATTCGACTTTACCGATGCCGGTTTCATGGCTCATCGCAAGCGATCACATTAAGGGGAAATAGTGTCGAACTGCGCGGATGTTGAATGTGAACAGTTCCAGTTTCTGGGTGGATGGCTGTGCCTGGATTTCGTTAACACCCTGGACGAACGCTCCAGCGCCAGTCCGATAGAGAGTCTCCTGAGCTACTCTGACCTGACCCGTTGGGGACTGGAGTCTGAAGCGCTGACTCAACACCAGACCGAAGGGCTGATTAGCTCATCGACCGCGCGAGCTCAAGACGCGGCCCTGGCTCTCACCACAGCCATCGACCTTCGAGAAACGATCTTTCGGATATTTTTCGCGCTTACTCAGGATGAGGCTCCCGACGATCTGGACATTGCTGCCCTACACACCGCCATCGTGGATGCCACGGCGAATTCTGAATTGGCTGCCAAATCAGATAGATTCATACTGGACTGGCCCGACGACCCCGACGCGTTGGACCGCGTGACCTGGGCGGTGGCCCAGTCAGCCGCCAACCTGCTGACCTCAGGATTCCTCGACAGGGTGAAAGCCTGCGATGAGGGCCCGTGCCGGTGGATATTTCTGGACACCAGCCGCAACGGACGCCGCCGATGGTGCGATATGAAGGTCTGCGGCAATCGAGCCAAGGCTCGCGCTCACTACCAGCGACAGAAGTCGGCCTCTGAAGGGTAGCCCTTACCCATCAGCTTTCAGCCATCAGAACTTGGCCATTCTGAGACGCTCTCACTCGTTGATGAGCGCCTCAGTTTGCCCTCCTTGTTGACGCTCCACGCCGCCATTGCTACACTCGCGACACCGCCGAGCCGCCGATGGAGCGTGAAGTATGCCCTCTGAACAACACAATGCCTCTGAACAACCCACTGCTCTGGGACACCTGCGAGTGCTGGACCTGACTTTCGCTCAGACCGGGTACTTCGGCAAAATCTTTGCCGACCTGGGCGCCGACGTCATCAAGATCGAGCCTCCCCAGGGGGACCCCGCGCGCCGGATGGCTCCCTTCGCTGGTGACTTCAACGATCCGGAGCATAGTCTCTACTTCCTCAACTTCAACGCCAACAAGCGCGGCGTCACGCTGGATCTGGAGACTGACGCCGGACGCGCATCGCTGAGTGAACTGGCCTCCGGCGCAGACGTGCTAGTGGAAAGTTACACCCCCGGATATATGGATGGTCTGGGCGTGGGATACGACGCTTTGAGACAGAAGAACCCCGGTCTGGTCTTCGCGTCAATAACACCCTTCGGACAGACCGGGCCATATGCAGAGTTCCAGGGTTCGGAGCTTGTGACTCAGGCGATGGGTGGCGTCATGTACATTCAGGGCGACGACCTGAAACCCCCGTGCTATGCGCCTTGCGATCAGGCGTCGCAACTGGCAAGCCTGCACGCCGCATACGGGACGCTGACCGCTTTGCAGGTCAGAAATCAGACAGGCCGAGGACAGCACGTTGACGTGTCGATGCAGGATATTGTGGGTCACCTTCTGTTTAACGTTGCTCAGTACGGTTTCACCCGTGAGATCATCAGGCGCACAGGCGCCACTCCGACCATCGCTCCAAACGGGTACTATGCGTGCCGCGACGGGTACGTCAGCCTGGCTATATTCTTCCCCCACCACTGGGCGACCATGCTGGACTGGATGGATATCGAGGCTCTCCAGGACCCCATATGGCGGGACCTGGACTTCCGACGCTCCAACCCGGACATCGTGAACCAGTTCGTGTCCGAGTTCATATCGGATTTCACTGTCGATGACTTCGTGCGCGAAGGCCAGGCTCGTCACCTGACGGTCAGCGCCATGAGCACGATGGAGAGATTCGCCAACGACGAGCATATCGAGGCCCGCGAATTCTTCAGGGATGCCAGCCATCCCGATATTGGGGATTATTCGACCACCGGCGCTCCCTATCGTTTCGGCGCCGCTCCGTGGGCCAGCCTCCGGCCTGCGCCGAGGTTGGGACAACACACCCAGGAAGTGCTGTCCGAGGCGCAAAGACAAGGTAAAACTAATGGCGCTACCGCTGCGCCGGCCAACAATGGCAGGCCACTCTCAGGACTTCGGATTGTGGACTTCGCCCGCGTGTGGGCTGGCCCCTACGCGACCCGCTACCTGGGAGACCTGGGAGCCGAGGTCATCAAGATCGAAAATGAGAACTTCCTGGACGGCGGACGGATCAGCCCGGACGGAAGCCCCATGTTTTCGGAGATCAACCGAAGCAAGCTGGGCGTGACGGTGAACTTCCGAGAGGCGGACGGCGCCGACCTGATCCGAGAACTTGTCTCGGTCAGCGACGTGGTGCTGGACAACTTCGCCGCCGGGGTGCTGGACCGCCGGGGCCTGGGCTACGAAGACCTGCGCAAGATTCGGCCCGACATCATCATGATAAGCATGCCCGGTTACGGGAACGAAGGGCCGTACTCGGACTACGTGGCCTACGGTCAGAGCCTGATGGCCTATGCGGGACTTGCCATGCTGTGGGGGTTCCCGGATTCGCCCGTGGACACGCGTCCCAATGTGCATTACTCGGACTTTGTCTCGGCGGCTCACGGCTCATTTGCGTTGATGTCCGCGCTGGAGCATCGCGCCCAGACCGGGCAGGGCCAGTACATCGAGATTCCCCAGGCCGAAACCCTGGCTGCAACGATGGGCGTCGCTTTGCTGGACCACTCGGTGAACGGTCGGCCCTGGCAACCCATCGGAAATCGGCATCCCAGCTTTGCCCCCCACGGATGCTATCCCTGCCAGGGAGAGGACCAGTGGTGCGCCATATCATGCCTGACCGACGAACACTGGCAATCTCTATGCGAGGCTATTAACGCTCCTGAACTGGTCTCAGACTCCAGATTCGACTCACTGAATGCCCGCCTTCAGAATCAGGACGCTCTGGACGAGATCATCGGAGAGTGGACTAAGCAATTCACCCCTTACCAGGTCATGTGGTTGCTTCAAGACATTGGCGTTCCGGCAGGAGTCGCACAGAGCGGGGAGCAGCTATATCACGACATGAACCTGCGCTCACGGAACTTCATCGAGCGCATCCAGCACCATAACTGGCGAACTCTGGACCACAGCGGCATCACCGTCAAACTGTCCGAGACTCCAGGGGCCATCACCCGTGGCCTGCCGGGCTTCGGCCAGCACAACTCCCTGATATTTGGCGACCTGCTCGGCTTCGACGCGTCGGAGATAGAGCGCATGGTGTCTGAAGGCGCAATAGCGTAGCGTCACATTTCTGACCGCGCAAATCGCACCTTCTTGGATATCATCGGCTCTTGCGGATGTCTCCATGCCATTAGTCTTGACCTGCCCTATCCTGATGATAGAATCGGGGCGTTCCGTTTGGCACAGACAGGGTAGAAACATATGGCAAATGAGCGAATTCAGAGGCGCGTTGAG
Source organism: SAR202 cluster bacterium (assembly GCA_030743915.1). Classification (GTDB taxonomy): domain Bacteria; phylum Chloroflexota; class Dehalococcoidia; order Lucifugimonadales; family UBA1123; genus UBA1123. The sequence goes on from JASLRP010000041.1 coordinate 6,397, forward strand.
CGTCTCCTGGACCGAATCGACACGGCAGAAGCGTCGGACAACTGGCAGGAAGTTGTATATCTGGCACGGGATGTGCTGGCCGTCGATGAAGAAAACCGAGAGGCCCTCGCCTATCTGCAAGCCGCCGAACGCAATCTGGGACATTCTTCCGAAGCTGAAGATGATTCGTTTGACGCTGAAAACATTGAACCGTCGGTCGCGCCACCATTTGTTGATTCGACTCAACCCACTTCCTTTGCCGATGATCGTTATCAGGTGAAGCGATTCCTCGGTGAGGGCGGGAAGAAGATAGTCTATCTCGCTCAGGACACCCTGCTTGATCGAGACGTGGCGTTTGCGCTGATAAAGACCGACGGGTTGGATGAAGTGTCCCGAACACGCATATCCCGCGAGGCTCAGGCGATGGGTCGGCTCGGCTCTCACCCTCACATCGTTACGGTCTTCGATCTGGGAGACCATGAAGGCCAGCCTTTCATGGTGGTCGAACTTCTGGGCGGCGGCGACGTCGAGGGCGTTCTTGAAGACGCCGATGGCGAAAGGCTGCCTCTTGAGCAGGCCATCTCCATTGCCATCGAAACCTGCCGAGGTTTGGAGTTTGCCCACTCGCGAGGCATCATACATCGCGATCTCAAACCCGGAAACGTTTGGCTGACCGACGATGGGGTCGCCAAGATAGGTGATTTTGGACTGGCCGTTTCGCTGGATCGCTCCCGACTGACCGCTGAAGGCATGATGGTGGGCACCGTCTCATATATGCCTCCAGAGCAGGCGATGGGTGGCGAGGTCACGCCGAGGGCAGACTTGTACTCATTGGGAGCCATGCTCTACGAGATGGTCTGCGGTCGCCCTCCGTTCCTGGGAGACGACAACATAGCGATTATCGGCCAGCACATCAACACCCCTCCCGTGGCTCCGACATGGCACAATTCCCAATGCCCTCCTGCCCTCGAAACTCTCATCATGCGGCTGTTAGAAAAGGACGTATCCAAGCGGCCTGAGTCTGCTGGCGAAGCGCTGAACATCCTGGAGTCCATCAACGTGGACCATGCGCCGACGCTAACAGAACCCTCAATCGAGTCGCCTGCCCAGCCTGAGGGACAGAACCCTATATACCGCCACACATTCGTCGGTCGCGAGGTCGAGGTCAGGCAACTTCAGATCGCCTTCGACTCCACCTTGTCAGGCGAAGGTTCGCTGGTGATGGTGGTGGGAGAGCCGGGCATCGGGAAGACAACTATCACCGAACAACTTGCTACATATGTGACCCTCAGAGGCGGCAAGACTCTGGTGGGCCATTGTTACGAAGAAGGCTCCCTCTCTCTGCCATACCTTCCCTTTGTCGAGGCCATGCGCTCCTATGTTTTGGAGCGAGACACTGAAGACCTGAAGCGCGAGCTTGGTTCAGGCGCGACGGACGTGGCCCGCATCGTGTCGGAAATTCGGGACAGGGTGGACATCGAGCCTCGGGAGTCCGGAGACGCTGAGCAGGACCACTACCGCCTGCTTCAGGGCGTAACCGACTTTCTCAGGAACGCATCCAGCGTCCAACCCCTGCTCATTGTGCTGGAAGACCTTCACGATGCCGACCGTGGGACGCTGGACATGCTGGCCCACATCTCCCGAAACCAGAGCGGGGCGCGGCTGATGATCGTTGGGACTTACCGAGATGTGGAGGTGGATAGATCGCATCCGTTATCAGGCACGCTGGCCGACCTCCGCAGGCTTTCCAACTTCAGCCGTGTGTTGCTTCGTGGACTCAGCGCCGACGAAGTCCAGCGGATGCTATCGTTAGTTGCCGAACAGGATGTCCCCTGGGGACTCTCGGAAGCCGTCCATCGGCAGACAGAGGGCAACCCTCTGTTCGTTCAGGAGGTCGTCCGCTACCTTGTCGAAGAAGGTCTGATCGCTCGAGAGGGTGGCCAATGGCAAAACTCCGGCGACATATCCCTGACCATGAGCATTCCGGAAGGGCTGAGAGATGTCATCGGCAAGCGTCTGTCCAGGCTCAGCGATGAGTGCAATCGCGTGTTGAGCGTCGCGGCTGTGATCGGTCGCGAGTTTCGGATGGACGTATTGGGACAGGTCGCGGACGTGTCAGAGGACGAGTTGTTCTCGACGTTGGAGGAGGCTCAGGGAGCCGCAGTGATCGAGGAGCGAAGCTCTGCGGGCGGCATTGTGTCGTTCTGGTTCACCCATGCCTTCTTCCGTCAGACGCTTTATGAGGAGACCTTTACCCCTCGGCGTATACGATTACACCGTCAGGTAGGCGAAGCGCTGGAGGATGTTTACTCGTCCCGACTTGCCGAGCACGCATCCGAGATGGCGGAGCATTTTTCCAACTCCTCTGACGCGGAGGGTTTGAGGAAGGCTCTTGCATACGGAGAGATGGCTGCGGATCGTGCGATGTCGGTGTATGCCTATGGCGAGGCAGCGAGACTTTTGGAACAGGCGACCGAAGTCCAAGATGTTCTAGATCCCGACGATGTCAAAAAACGTTGCGAGTTGCTCTTGTCTCTGGGCTCGGCAATGATGCCTCTCGGACAACCTCGTAGAGTGTTGGAATCGGTAGCTCCGGAGGCTTTGGAAATAGCAGAATCTCTGGATGAATCTGATCTGGCATCAAGAGTATGCAAGCAAGCCCTAGAGGCTCTCAATAGCTATGGAGCGGCAACAATTTTCGGTTCTGATGACGCCCGTCGTTGGGCCGAACGTTCGGATAAGTACGCTATCGATGGATCAGCTGACCGTGTCCATGCAGATCTCGCTTTGGCGCGAATATGCCACCAGCAGGGTAATTTCGTCGAAGCAAATTCCTACGTCCGCCGTGCCTTAGCGACAGCTCAGTCAGTGGGACAACCCGACGTTCTTTTTCAGGCCACATTTGAGGCTATTACCTCTGCGGGCAGTTCTCTCCGATTCGATGAACGTTTGGGCTTGGCGAAAGATTTTACGCAGCGATCTCGCCATGGCGTTACCGTTCGAAATCAGGCTGAGGTGCTCTGGCACAGCATCCAGACATATTTGGATAACGGGTTTCGTGATCGTGCGGAATCCCTCTATCGTGAAGCCCTCGAACTTTCGGAACGCACAGGCGATGGTTATCTTCTTCTCCACAAATATCTTTATGCGAATCATCTGGCGGTAATCGACGGTGAAACAGAGCGGGCAATTGATGCAGGTGAGCAGATGATTGCCATCAGCGAGGAACTGGGCGCTCCGGTCGCCGGCTTGCAATTTTCATCAGTTAGCACACGCCGGCCTCTACTTTATCTGGGAAGACCGGCAACTATTGTGGAGACGGCTTCGCTAACCACTGAGCAAAACCAAAAAGATACGATGGCAATTATGCAACCCCTAATTAATCTGGCGCTGGGTTTCGCACATATGGGAAGGAGCGCCGAAGCTAATGAGGCTCTGAACCGGATCATGCCCGTTTTCGATTTGGGCTCACCAGGTGATGCTGCGCCGATCGCATATGTTGTGCCCATGCTGGAGGCTGCGACACTCAGTGGCAACAAAGCAGCTAGCAAGTCTCTTGCAAGCTGGACGTCCGCAGTGTCTCATCTGGTGATTGGCCATACATCTATGACGTGTGTGGCTCGGCAACTGGGCGCAGCGGCAGTTCTTCTTGACGACCAAACGAAGGCGCGAGAGTATTACGAACTGGCGCTGGAAGTAACTGCGAAGATACGGTTCCGACCGGAGATGGCCCTGACGCGCCTCCAGCTAGCAGAACTTTTATTGGAGCATTACCCGGACGAACGAGCCGAGGCGATACAGCACCTCGACCTCGCCATTCCCGAGTTCAGGGACATGAAGATGCAGCCCTCTCTGGAACGTGCCCTCAGCCATCGGGATATCCTGAAGGCGTAACCTATTTCTTGAGTTCAGCTGAGGCTGATGGACAGGACTGGGCTGTGTGAACGGATCACTCGCCGCGCAGTCGCCTGATCTCGTCTTCCAACTCGGCGATGCGGGCCGACAGGGCCTGATCCGAGTCCGATGAAGCGGGGCCGTTTGCGACTGTCGGCCCTCCACCAAAAGTCATTTCCTCGACGACCCGTCGGGGGCGGCTGTCCAGCGCCAGTCGGGTTACGTCCGGTCGGGCGTAGTGGCCCACCGAGTCCATGCGCAGCTTTCGACGGGTGATGGCGTTCAGGTCCAGGTCGGCAACTACCATCCCCTCGCCCTCGATAATCGGGTCGGCAAGATGCCGCCCGTCGGGGCCAACAATGGCGGTGAAGGAGGTATCCGGGGCCAGTTTTTCTCTGAGTTCCGGGTCTGGACATAGCTCGTTCAGTTGGTCGGCATCCAGCCAGCCTGTAGCGTTGACAACGAAACACGCCGACTCCAGAGCGTGGTGGCGAATGGTCACTTCCACCTCCTCGGCGAACCCGGAGCGGCCAACGTAACCGGGGAAGTGAGAGCAGTGTATCTCCTCGCCCTGGGCCATGAGCGCATACCGGCTCAGGGGCATGTAGTGTTCCCAGCAGATCAAAGGGCCGACCCGACCGACGGCGGTGTCTACCACCTTCAGGTCCGAGCCGTCTCCCCAACCCCAGACTATCCGCTCCTGGTAGGTCGGCATCAGCTTTCGACGCTTGACGGCCAGCGAGCCATCGGCGTCGAAGACGACCTGAGTGTTGTACAGGCTGCCGCCGTCTCGCTCATTCACTCCCAGCACAACCACCATGCCTGCCGATGCCGCTGCAGCTCCCACGGCGTGGGTTACAGGCCCCGGAATATCCACCGACTCCTCGAATAGCCGAAGGTGCTGGTCGCCGATGGTGGCGGGAGGCTGCCAGCTGGCAAAGTATGGATAGTTAGGGATAAATGTCTCAGGGAACACCAGTATCTCAACACCCCGTTGTTCTGCGTCGCGTATGGCGTCGAGGACTTTCTGCGTGCTTCCGTCGCGGTCGAACAATACCGGTTTGAGTTGGACTGCGCCCGCTCGAACGGTTTTACGCCTGTTAGCCATCGAGACCTCCCTGGATTTTGATTGTCGCATTGATGAATTCAAGATTAGTAGGCTGAGAATGACATTACGACCACACGCCGAGGTTGTCAATCCACATCCGATAGTCTCGATTTGAGCCACCAGCGCCGACCACGTAACCGAGACCACCGGCCGGACTGCGCCCGCTCAATTCTGATGATAGAATCAGGGCGTTTCAGCCGGTCAGACAGGGTAGAGTTATATGGTGAATGAGCGAATTCAAAGGCGTATCGAGCGCCTCTTGGACCAGATTGACACGGCAGAGGCGTCCAGCGATTGGCAGGAGGTCGTCAACCTGGCTCGGGACGTTCTGGCTATCGACGAAGAAAACCGAGAAGCTCTCGCCTATCTTCAGACCGCGGAGCGTCGGCTCGGTAATCAATCTGGTTTGGAAGGCGATTCTCCGCCGAGTGGAGCAGTTGCGGCAGCCGCTGCGCCTCCGACTAATGATTCTGCCCAGCCCGCGTCCTTCTCTGACGGTCGATACCAGGTGACGCGATTTCTTGGCGAGGGCGGGAAGAAGATGGTCTATCTCGCTCAAGATACCCTCCTGGATAGAGATGTGGCCTTCGCGCTCATCAAGACCGACGGACTGGACGATGTGTCCCGCACTCGCATATCCCGCGAGGCTCAGGCTATGGGGCGTCTGGGCTCCCATCCCCACATCGTCACAGTGTTCGATCTGGGAGAGCACGAGAATCAACCCTTCATGGTCGTCGAACTTCTGGGTGGCGGCGACGTCGAGGGTGTTCTGGAAGACGCCGAGGGCGGAAAGCTCTCCCTTGAGCAGGCCATCTCCATAGCCATCGAGACCTGTCGAGGCCTGGAATTTGCCCACTCGCGCGGCATCATCCATCGCGATCTCAAGCCTGGTAACGTATGGCTCACTGAAGATGGCATCGCCAAGATCGGAGACTTCGGTCTAGCGGTCGCGATGGACCGCTCCCGCCTGACCGCCGAGGGCATGATGGTGGGCACCGTCTCCTACATGCCTCCAGAACAGGCGATGGGAGGCGAGGTTACGCCTCGCGCAGACCTGTACTCGCTGGGTGCGATGCTCTATGAGATGGTCTGCGGCCGGCCTCCCTTCCTGGGAGATGACAACATAGCGATCATTGGTCAGCACATCAACACCCCACCTGTGGCCCCGACATGGCATCGAAGTGACTGCCCACGACCCCTGGAAGCCCTGATCATGCGCCTGCTGTCGAAAGACCCGTCGGAGAGGCCAGAGTCTGCGTCCGACGTTCTGGCCGCTCTGGAAGCCGTTGATGTGTCCCCCTCAGATCAGAGCATCACTGAACCTGAGGTGGCGGTGAACGTTCTGGACTCGCTGGCAGGCGACGTGTTCGTAGGCCGTCAGCGTGAGATGGACGACCTCAAAGCCGCTCTGGAGGATGCTCTGGGAGGTCGAGGCCGCATGGTCACGCTCGTCGGAGAGCCGGGCATCGGCAAAACCCGCACCGCTCAGGAACTTGCGACTTATGCAGGACTCCGAGGCGCACAGGTGCTGTGGGGACGGTGTTACGAGGAACAGGGCGTTCCGCCCTACTGGCCGTGGGTGCAGGCCATCCGAAGCTATGTCCGAGAACGCGACCCCGATCAGCTGAGCGCTGAGATGGGTTCCGGCGCTGGCGCTATTGCAGAGATCGTTTCTGATGTTCAAGATCGGCTCCCCGGACTGTCCAGTCCACCGCAGATGGACAGTCCTGAGGCCGCAAGATTCAGACTGTTCGACTCGATCACCACATTCCTTAAAGCAGCCAGTCAGAGTCAGCCGATGGTGATGATCCTCGATGACCTGCACTGGTCAGACCAGCCATCGTTGGC
>JASLRP010000042.1 GCA_030743915.1 SAR202 cluster bacterium
CCCCCACCACAGATTCGACCAATTACACTTCAGACCCACGTTGGCCCCGCGAATCCCGGTTCTGCGAACCGGATGTTGGACCACCCATCCCAGATCGAATCGTTCCCCGACAGATTCGCCTTCTGCCAGGGCACCTGACAAAGCGTTGGCGCCCTTTTCCCTTTGATCCAAACCGCCACACTTCCGCTCTTCTAACCACACGCTTGTGCCTTCTGTTGGTGTCAGAACCAAACTGATTTGCGCCTGCCACCGATTTGGCATGTTTCTGACATCTCACTTAGGATACACTGCCAGGCCCCTGGCGGTTACGGGGCACCACCCTAAACAAGCCCGTGCAGACACCCACTTGCGTTGACATAAGAATACCTAGGAGTAAGCCTTATATGGGTGATAATCCGGCTTCGACGCAATTATCAGAGCGTTATTACATAGAATGTGAGTGTAACAACCGGGTATTACCCGACATCGAGCGAGCGAAGGCGAACCTGATGTGATGCCCGGAAAGTAGTCGATCGAGAACTGAATGGCAGAAAACCGCCCAGGAGTGTCAGTGTCCAGATCAATCAGCGGGAAATTTTCCACTTGTTGGTGACATATGAACCATCGTTGGCCCACACTTCACCTGTGGCCGAAATCCCTCCGGACTGGGCAGTCGTCTCTGTGGCGCTCATGATTTGCACCAGTGCAGTCGGCCAGGTGTAGATTGTGTCGGTGAACTCATCAATCGTCAGCCACACTTCATTGAAATAATCGCCGGCCGGCACGGTTGCCGACGCGTCGAACGTCAGGGTCCGAGTTTCACCAGACGGAATCTCGTAGTCAGGGGCGAAGTTCCAATCAAGGCGTTGGGCGCCCTGCTGGATCATGGTCGAAGGTTCCGCTCCAGTGATGTCTCCTCCAACGGTGCCAACAACGTATAGGAAATCTACGGGCAGGCGGTCTCGAATCTTGCTCATGTTCAAGGCCACATTGCCAATATTATCAATCGTGATGGTGTAAGTGAACGTCGTCGCCTCCCCACCCAACACTAAGCCAGTATCGACCACCTTGGAAACGCTGACCGCTGGACCTGAGCACAGGCTGTTGGCCGGAGAGCCCACGGTGACCAGCGCGGTTTTGCCGGAACTGGTTTTCGTGCCACCAGGCTCTACCCAGGCCTCGGTGCAGTACGTGCCTTCAGCGACGGATGCCTCGACCATGAAGTACATGTAAACCGTCTGACCCGGCTCAAGCGATATGCCTTCGCTGGATATATCCCACGTCAACAGGCTTCCGGTGATCGAAGGTTCAGATGTCGTGATCCCGGTTGTGGACACCGGCAGGTACGAAAATCCCGGCGGGAGTTCATCGTAAATGAGGTTGAGAGCTTTGGACTTATCGCCTCGGTTTTCGACGCTGACAGTGTAGGTGAACTGGGACGACACGTCTGGAACCGCAGTCGACGGCGTTACAAGTACAGACGTCTGATGAGTCCTGCTGTTATCGAAATTTGGAGGCGGCGGGTCGCCCACAACGCTGGAGAGTTTGGTTACCGTCGTTGTGACTTGCTGACCGTTCAGAGTCACCGAGTATTCTACTGGAACTCCGGTCACCAGGCTGTCATTGAACCCGGTCTCGTAGGCCAGTCGATAGGCCGCGTCCTGGCTGGCCCCCAAAACTGCGTATTGCGTTTCCAGCGTGTCTGTTCCTTTTTTTGACTCCATACTCATCGTGCTGGCAAGACTCAGCGCGGCGGTCGTAAGGGGCACGACCAGTGCCATGAATGCCAGAGCCATCAGCATCGCTGAGCCTTTTTGTGATCTCAATAGTTTCATTGCAGCGCCCTCAAGTATGAAAGAAGACTGCGGCTGACGCTGGCGGCTTCCAGCGTCTGAATCTCCAGATCGAACGTCAACAAGGATCCTACCTGGGAAAATGCCACAGAGTTTACCCTTCTGGCGATGGTGAATTCAGTCCCATCGATATCGCGAATAAGAGTGGAGCCCTCCAGCGCATAGACCACGGTATGCGGTCCGCCGGAGCCATCGACCCACGTCATTGTGAGTGTTGAGGTGGCTGCCGCGCCATCCACAAGGCTGGTCGTCTCGGCATTGACGGCGTCCACGCTGAGCCAACTGCCTCCGCGACGCAATTCCTGTTGGGCCGCCACCTTATATTGCCAAGTCCGCTGATACGAAGTGGTTTGAAACACGCCGGTCATCATCAGTCCGCCGGCGACGCCAAGAATTGACATCGACACGACAACCTCAATGAGCCCGACTCCTCGTTCTTCCCGGACCAGGCCGATTCGTTTAGCCAAGTTATTGAGAAACACGATCACTCCTGCGTCCTCAGTGTCTCGATCACGAGAATCTGACTGCCGTCACGAGTCACGGTCACAATTATCTTTTCTATCCTAGTGTCACCTGCGACGTGCTCCTGCGCCACGGCTGTCGACGCGTACCCAGGATCCAGGCCGCTTAGCGCCGCATATGTCGCCGGAGGTGTCTGATACGCGGTCGCAAACACCGATTCCAGATGGTTGCGCGCGATGTTCTCAGCAATAGCCGCTTCTTCCACAGTGGTCCCTGAAGCGCGGGCTGTCGAGAGACTCGCGGCCACAGCAGTGCCTACAATTCCCAGTATGGATATGGCGATGATAGTTTCCGCCATGATGCTGCCGCGAGCGTTCAGCCGCGCACGCCCACACAGTAGCCTCACCGCGCCCAGCGACATTCGCCTGATCTTTCTTGTTGTGTTGAACACTCTAGATTCCGCCTTTCGCGCCCCATTTTGGGGATGTATCGATTCTAGTGATGATTACCTTCACCTGCCACGGTACGAAAGTACCAGCGATACCAAAGCCAAACACCCGTTTGGCCTCCGTTGGGCTTTTGTCAGCTTCCGGTCAGGTTCATGTCAGGTTGAGCGGGGGGCGCTAACTGCAACAATTAAATGGAAGAAAGTAATTCGCAATCGACTGAACAATGACACGGACCCATTTTCGGAGGTGGGGAGATGATGGCAACCGACGTAGCTCCAGCAGTCTCCAGTATCGATAATCGCAATCTGCTGATGAGCATCCTTCACATCAATGGCAGTGTGGTAATTCGTCCGCAGTCCACTGAAACCGCGACGCTGAACGCCGAACCAATGACCGACAGAGAAAGCCAGGTGCTGTCCTTGGTCGCTGAAGGCTTCTCCAACAAACTCATCGGCGGTGAACTGGGCATCTGCGAGCGCACAGTCAAGAATCACCTGACGTCAATCATGACCAAACTGAGAGCCACGGACAGGACCCACGCAGTGGTGACTGCCGTTCGTTTGGGATGGTTGGCAATCTAGCATCGCATCCACAGGCACTTTCCACAGGAGCGCACAATGACCAACGGATTCACAGGCATTCGAAATTTCCAGGAAATCCAGCCACCGCCGGGCTCACCCGAGGTCCGGCTGTCAGGAGGCCCAGCAATCATGGAAAAGGGAGCCCCAACAACGACCGAAACCCAGTCTCACACCGTGGTGGACGCCAACGTCGTCATCACCGGAGGCCCAGAAGATGGATACATCGTGCCCATCTCCAGTCGGGGCTTGACCATTGGAAGACTGCCAGACAATGACATCGTAATCAACGAACCCTGGGTGTCCCGCAAGCACGCCGAGATACTGCGAATCGGCAGTCAGCACCTGCTCAGGGACCTCTCGTCCGCCAATGGAACCTTTGTCTCAGATCGTCACATCGGCGGCAATAACCACTCGTTGGAAGATGGCGATCAGATCAAATTCGGACGCAGCCCTGTCCAATTGCTCTTTCGGTTCAGTGGCGCTGTCACGTTGAAGATAGGCAAAGAAAACATTCTGGAAGGGAGCGAGTCGGCGGCTCAACAATCGCCGATTCCTGAGGCTTTGGCAGCGCAAAACACGTTGGCGACAATGGAGCCAGTTCCCTTGGTCCAACAGCAGGCTCCCGTCATCGATGACCGCCCGGCTGAAGGATTGATCGAAGGGGACGTCCGGCTGAATGTTCGGGCCGCCGGCGATCTTCGCAAGATGTTCCAGTTTGTTCACGAGCTGCGCCAGAACCCTCGTCTCAGAGTTCTGAGGTTGGCGCGGGGCGCTCATCAGGACATTTCCATCTGGCTGGGGCTTCGAGAACAGGTTCCTCTGAGGGACCTTCTCTCGGCGATGAACTGTGTGACAGAAGTTGAACCCGGTGACGGCGAAAAATCGGCATCGGACAGAACATTCGACATCGCCCTTTCAGCCTAACATAGGCAGGGTCGGAGTCAGTCAGGGCAATCAATGCAGAACCGAAGAGACACAGAGAGTTTGGTCCTAGGCAGAGACGCCATGTTCATTCCAGCGCCTGAATCGGCCACGGTAACGACGCTGGAGACACCTGAGCCAGAGTTCCGGGCACGCCCCTCCCTGGCCCAGATGCTCGTCGAGTCTGGAGTCGTCTCTTGGGAGCAGGTGAACCACGCCTCGGCAGAGGCTCAACAGGAACGCCTCCCACTGGGGCAGGTCCTGGTGCGTGACGGACTCGTTCTGTCCAGAGATATGGCAACAGTCACAGCGCTCCACACCGGCCTGCCCATGGTCGACCTGAAAAACGAGACCGTGGACTCTGAAGCGCTGCAATTATTGTCTCAGGGTGTTGCCCGCAGATACCTCGCCATGCCCTTGAGAGACCACGACGAGCAACTTGTAGTCGCCATGACAGACCCCACAGACCTCCAGGCGCTTCAGGACCTGGCGGCATTCACGGGATACATCATCGATCCCGTGATCGCGACACCAGAAGATATCGAAGAACACATCGACTTGGCATATCGGCTTGCCGAACGCGAGGCCACCGTTTCAAGAGACGATGGACAACCCGATGCAGTGCCGATGGCTTTCAGCAAATTGGCCGAGGTGCATCCAACACAGCTAGTCGATATGCTGGTCAATCAGGCGATTCAGGACAGGGCGTCCGACATCCACGTCGAACCCGAGGAGCGCAGATTGAGAATCCGGTTCAGGATTGATGGCGCTCTCCAGGACGTTATGAGCCTGCCTCCTGAGACGCACCCGGCGGTCATCTCTCGATTGAAGATCATGTCTAACATGAATATCGCTGAGCGCCGCCGGCCACAGGACGGCCAGTTCACCGTGGATTCTGGATCGCGAAGCGTTGACGTTCGAGTGGCAATCAGCAACACAGTCTCAGGTGAGATCGCGGTGTTGAGGTTGTTGGACAACAAGAAATTTACGTTGTTGACTCTGGACCAGTTGGGAATGGGCGGTCAAGCGCTCGTACAGCACCGCAAACTGCTCCGTCTCCCCTACGGCATGGTTATCGTCAGCGGCCCGACCGGTTCAGGGAAAAGCACCTCTCTATACGCCTCAATTCTCCAGATAGACAGGGTTGAGCAAAAGGTCATCACCATCGAGGACCCGGTGGAGTACCGAATGCCCAACGTGGACCAGATGCAGGTCCACAACGAGGCTGGCGTGACGTTCGCGACCCAGCTTCGCAGCATTTTGCGGTTGGACCCTGACGTGGTGCTGGTTGGCGAGATTCGGGATAAAGAGACGGCGCTTATCGCCACTCAGGCAGCTCTGACCGGCCACCTCGTTCTAACATCCCTCCACGCCAACGATTCGGTGTCGGCGCTGATCCGACTCCGAGACCTGGGCGTCCCACCATACATGATCGCCTCATCAGTGGCGGGCATAGTGTCTCAGCGAATGGTCCGAGTCGTGTGCAAGGACTGCCAGATGTCCGTCGAGCGGCCCATCGTCGAGCGTCAGGCGTATGCCGCAGAAACAGGCGAGAATCGTGATCGATTCATCTACGGCTCAGGCTGCACGATGTGCGCCCACACAGGCTACCGGGGGCGCACCGGCGTGTTCGAGCTTCTGCCGATGACTGACAAGATCAAGAACCTGTTCCTGGACGAAGCCCCCAGAAACCGAATCTGGGAACAGGCCGCGCAGGACGGTATTTTGCCCATCAGTTCCGATGGCATGGAAAAAGTTCAACAGGGCATCACCACCCCATACGAGGTGATGCGAATCTCCTTCACCTTATAGAGATTCAGCAGGAGGCTTTCCGTCCATGCAATTCAGATTCGTTGCATACAATCTTGATGAAGGAGTCGTCAAGGGCGAGATCGACGCCAAGGACGAAATCGACGCACGATTCCACGTCACCAGCCGTGGTCTCAAACCTCTCCAGGTAAAACCCACTCGCCGGATTCCCGGTTTGGAAGAATTGTTCCCCTCGTTCAACCAGGTGGGCAATCGAGACCTCGTGCGGTTCCTCAGGCATCTTGCCACCATGCTAGGCAGCGGGGCCAGTGTCCAGAAGACCCTGGAGATGCTTCAGGCAGATAACCGCAACCGAATGATGCGGCTTGTGCTGGGCAAAATCAGATCAGATCTCGACGAAGGCATCACCCTTTCCTCAGCGATGGCGCAACACCCCAACGTATTCAACCCGGTGTTCGTCAGTGTCGTCAGGGTCGGAGAGTCCACCGGCCGGCTGGGACCATCCCTTGAACAGCTCGCGGACATCCTGGAACAAGAACAAGAGGCCAAGTCCCGCGTTATGCGCACCATGATGATGCCCATGATCAACCTGGTCGCCGCTGGGGTCATGCTGATAATCATGATGACCATCGTCCTGCCGCCGATCTTCAAGACCTTCGACAACGGCGAAAATACGATTCCAATAATGATGCGGGTTGCTATGGCAATTTCCAATGCCTTGACGCAGAACATCCTGTACATTCTGGCGGGCGGCATTCTAATGATTCCTGTCATCATCCTGTTGAGGAAGATTGACCGGGTCAACTATGAAATTGACCATTTCAAAGTGAAGCTCCCTGCTTTTGGATCATTGTTGGTTTCAATGCAACTGTCAGCGTTTTCGCGGACCGTGGGCATCCTTCTGAATTCAGGAGTCCCGTTGGCAGACGCTCTGAATCTGGCGACTGGCGGCGTGAGAAACATCCTGCTGCGGAAAGCATTTCAAGATGCGGAGGATAGCCTCCTGAATGGGATGGAGATTTCTGAGGCTCTAAGGCGACACGCCGTAGTGC
>JASLRP010000043.1 GCA_030743915.1 SAR202 cluster bacterium
CACCTCGAGGCATCGGATGGGACGCACCGTGTCCAGGACGGTCAGAATTAGTCCATCGGCGCTGACAATCACGCCTGTGGCGATATACGAGACGGTGTTATCAGCGCCGAGGCCGTGTTCTGTGATCGTTACCAGCGCATCTGCCAGTTCCTGTGCGCCATCGGCCAATGGATCTCGCGCTGTTTCTTGAGATGTTGATGGCGCTGATTCGCCAGGCTGGCAATCGGCAGATGGATCGAACTCGCCAGCCCTCAGCAGGGCGGAGGGCAAGGGCGGAGTTTCCGGTGTCTGTGACGCGGGTGGTAGTAGGGTCCGAATTGTGCCGCTCCCGGGGGACAGTACGGCGGGGGCTGGCGGCAGGGGCGGTGCCTGCGCTCTTGTGATTTGACCTCTGGCAGCTGGCATGGGCTGCTCGTTAGCTACGGGCGGTATGGGCGGTATGGGCGTTGACGGCGCGGCAGGTACTGGCGCGCAGGCCAATAGCCCCAGCGCCAAAGTGATCAAGACGATGATGCACCGGAATCCGTTAGACGGCCAATCCTTGGTCGCAAACACAATCACATCCTACATCCCAGCGCCGCCGTCCACTTTGAGGTTTACGCCTGTGATCATCGAGGCGTCATCCGAGGCTAGGAAAAGGAAAGCCTTCGCGATGTCCTCGGGAGTCTGGAAACGGCCCAGCGGGGTGGCGTCGAGCCTGCGCTGGTAGTTGTCGGGGTTGTCGATGGTGGTTGACCAGTCGTTGGGGCTGTGGGCGTTGTTCTGGCGGATGAACGGAGTATCGACGTGGCCGGGCGAGACCATGTTGCATCGGATGCCGTCGGACGCGTAGGATTTGGCCGCCGATTGGGTGAGGCCAACCATGCCCATCTTGCTCGCTCCGTATGCCGGACTACCGCCTCCAGAGCGCGTGGACGCCAGCGACCCCATGTTGACGATGGCTCCGCCTCCGGCTCGGCGCATGGCGGGCACGGCGGCTTTGATCCCCAGGAACGCGCCGGTCAGTCCGATGTTCATGACGGTATGCCACATCTCTTCGGTCTGGTCGTCGAAGCTCACGCGGAAGTTGGCGCCGGCGTTATTGCACAGCGCGGTCAACGAGCCGAATTCTCTCTCTGTGGCAGACACAACCTCTGCCCACTGGGACGCGTCGGTGACATCCAGCGAGGCGAATATCGCCTTGCCTCCGCCTTCGATAATCTCGGACGCCACCTGTCTTCCGCCGACCTCGTTGATGTCAGCGACGCACACCGCCGCGCCCTCGGAGGCGAATAGCCGAGCTTGGGCCGCCGCCATGCCACTGGCCGCGCCGGTTATCAGGGCGACTTGGTCACGCAATCTCATACTGAGCCTCGTTGTTTTTCAGCGATTGACAGCTATCTCAGGGCTACTGAACCGTCCTCTCTCGTGGAAGAATCACCAGGACTGGGAGAGTGGGGCAAACCGGCGATTCCCTGGTCGTTAAGCTCCATGCCGATGCCTGGAGTTTCAGGAATTTCCAGATAGCCATTATTCAGACGGGAGACCTGTTTTACCACAGTGGTTCGAGGGGCGCTGTCCTCACGGAAGTACTCCTGAAGGTCCCAATTCTGGGTGCAGGCGGCAAGCTGAACGTCCACCGCAGTCCCCACGGGGCCGAGGAAGTTGTGAGGTATCACGCGCTGGTGGTAGGACTCGGCGATGGCGGCGATCTTCTTGACGTGACTGATGCCTCCGGCCAGGCTCACGTCGGGCCTAACGTAGGCCACGCCGTTGATCTCCGAGAACTCCCGGAACTCCCAGATGGTGTGGTTGCGCTCTCCAACCGCTATCGGCAGGTTGACCTTGTCAGCAACGTCGCGCATGGACATCACACTGTCGGGCGCAATGGGGTCCTCGTAGAAGTAGGGCAGGAATTTTTCGATCTGCTGGGCGAAAACGATGGCCTCGGACGGGACCATGTTGCGATGTATTTCTACTCCAATGTCCACGTCCCAACCAACGGTCTCGCGGATGGCGGCCACGATGTCTGTGCACTCGCGGATGAGGTTGGGATAGCGTTTCTCCGGCCAACCTATGGGGAAGGGCGTCATTTTGACGGCGGTGAAACCGTCTCGCACGGCGCGGGCCGCGGATTCGACCAGGCCATCCTTGCCTTGAGCATTCAGAAGGCACATCGCCCGCACTTTGTCTCGGACTCTGCCTCCCAGCAGGTCCCAGACCGGCGCGTCGTAGCGCTTGCCTTTGATGTCCCACAGCGCCTGATCAATCGCAGAGATTGCCGCGCCCACCGCTCCGCCTCGGAAGCTGTACCGTCTGTAAAGAGTGTTCCAGATGTGCTCGATTCTCATGGGGTCCTGCCCCAGGAGCATATCGGAATATGAATTCACAACCGACTCTGCGGCGCGAGGAAAGCTCCAGAAGGTTCCCTCGCCTATGCCCTGGGTCCCGTCGTCAGTGGTCAACCGAACGAAGAAAAATCGGTCGGCAACGAAGGTCTCGATCTGTTCAATTTTCATGCGCTGGCCCTTTTTGATAAAGATGTAGGAACACGGTGAAGCATAGGCAGGCCACAGAGGGATGTCAATCGACAAAGATGGCGGTTGACAACTCCAGAAGGCAGGCATATGGTGCGACTGTTCCGGGACGGGCCGTTGATGAAAGCGCTGGGTGCCATCTGGGAATTTCGAGACAGAATAACGACGATTAGGATTGTGCAGTCAATGGAAAAACTGGAGGGCCGAACGGCTATCGTCACCGGGGCTAGCAGAGGAATCGGCAAAGCGGTCGCGGTCATGCTTGGACGCGAAGGGGCGAACGTAGTAGCTACTGCTCGAACCAAGCAGGCAATCGATTCGCTTGCCCGCAACATTGTTCACTCGGGGGGTAACGCATTGGCTGTGGAGGCCGACCTGAGCATAGACTCCGATGTCCAACGTATCGCAGATGAAACGCTGGCAAAGTTCGGACGGATCGACATTCTCGTGAACAACGCCGCGATAATCCACCCAAGCGTCAACCTCGTGGACTTTGATTTTGATCTATGGAGAAAGGTTATCGCTGTCAACCTCGAAGCCGCCGCTCTGCTGACCAAGCATTGCCTGCCAAGCATGATCGAGAACAGCTACGGCAAGGTCATTAACATTTCGAGCATAGGCGGCAGAAAAGGGGGGAAGGGGCGAAGCGCCTACCGGGTCACCAAATCCGCGCTGATCAGCCTGACCGAAAGCGTGGCAGCAGAGGTGAAACCATACGGCATCGACGTCAACTGTATCTGCCCGGGCGGAGTTGACACCGAGGGGTATAGAGAAGCTTTCGCAACCAGAGGCAAAGCGGATGATCCCAACATGATGGCGCCTGAAGAAATCGCGAATCTGGTGGTCTTCCTGGCATCGGACGACAGTTCCTCTGTAACCGGCACGGCGATAGATGCCTTCGGAGGGACAAATCCTCTATTTGACTGAGACGTGGCCTTTTGTCCGGGTTGCGTCAGGCGTTGGCAAGGCCACCGGCCCTGACCGGGACATCGTAAAGCGGCGAAGAGCGCCGAGGCCGTGTTCTATCTTAACCTCATAATTCGACGACGTTCCAAGGAGTTGAGCCTTGAAGATTACCGAAATCACGAGCTACTCGGTCGCCGACAGCGACGGACGGCCATACTTCATCGTCAAAGTGGATACCGACGAAGGCATTTACGGCCTGGGAGAGGTCGGGATTCGCGGCTGGGGCAACGCCATCACTGCGGCTATCGAGCACCTTTCGCAGGTTGTGATTGGCGAGGACCCCTTCGGCACCGAACGGCTGTGGCAGCACATGTTTCGGGGGAGTTTCTTTCCCGCCGACAAGGTGTACGCATGCGCCATCAGCGCCATTGACATCGCCCTGTGGGACATCAAGGGCAAAGCCCTAAACATGCCTGTTTACAAGCTGTTGGGCGGCCCTGTGCGTGACAAGGTCGTCTGCTATCCTCACACCTTCGGAAAGACCACCGAAGCGCTGGTGGAAGACTGCGTGAAGGCTGTCGAAGCAGGTTGGAAGTTCGTTCGATGGGACCAACCGGAGACGGGCGGTGAGTTCGTGTATCGAGGGAACAGCGGTCGGCTGGAGCCGGTGGAGTCAATTCGCATCGCCGAGGAGCAGATGGGACTGGTGCGCGATGCCGTTGGGCCGGACATCCAGATATGCCTGGACGTTCACACTCGCGTCGACACGGCTCACGTTG
>JASLRP010000044.1 GCA_030743915.1 SAR202 cluster bacterium
GCCAGGGGGACGGGGACTGGGGATTCGTAGATGACAAGGTCGGCGTCCAGGACGCCGGGTTCGGTGTCCATCTTCTGGATGTCCACGATTATGCCGTCGGCGGATATGAACAGAAGGTCCAGTGGGAAGCGGACTTCTTTCATCCAGAATTTTTGGAAGCCCTCGGTGGGAAACACGAAGAGCATTCCCGCGTTTTCCGCCAGAAGCTGGCGACGACTGAGGCCTTGGGTCCGACTGTTTGAGTCGTTAGCGACCTCCAGGATGATGGTGTTGCCGTCAATGATGGCTCGCTCCGGGGTGTTGTCTCCACTGTACAGGTCGATGAAACTCGTGGCGGCGGTTGTCTCCGGAGGCTGGCTCAATTGCGGAGCTGATGACTGGCTCGATGGCTGACCCGACGGCCCGATGTCTGGCGCGGCAACCGTGGCAGTGTCAGGCGCTGTGGTGTCTGGAGGGCGTATCTGCTCGATGCTATCGAACTCTGAGTAGGAATAGTCCAGCGTCTGAGTGGTGGAGCCAGGCAATGTTTTAGTCATGGCGAAGCGGGAGATGAAGCCGTCGGACTCACGGATCCATGCGGTGATTTCGATGGTTGCCTCAGCGATGAAACGCTGTTTCTTCTCCGAGTCGTCGGTCCCGTAATCTGCCTCGGCCTCACGCTCTGGGGGCACGGCGCAGGACAGAATCTTGATCTCCTCTCCGGCAATAACTCGGGTCTGTTCCTCGGTGAAGGTGGTGCACCATTCCAGGCGTCTCCAGGGTTGGAAAGACAGCCTGTTGAATATGGTGGTGTCTGGACTAAAGGTGTTCCAGTCTTCGCCTTTGCTGATGCACCTCTGGTAGCCACTGGAGCCGATCATCACGACTTCGTTCTCGGCGCACTCCGAGGGCAACGACCCGAATCCGCCGTCGCGGGTCACAGTGAGATACATGGAGTGGATGTTGTTGGGAGCAACGTATTCGAACTGCTCCCGCACCTCTCTGGCGCCGTCGATAATCTCGATGCCCGCAGCCCGATAGCGGGACGCTTCGAGCATGGCCTTCACGATGTCGTCAGACAGCGACTGGCGCTCGACATCCTGATTGAAATACAGGGCCACCACCAGGGATATTATCAGCACGGGCACGGCGATGAGTATCACCAACGGCCGCATCCTCCGGCGGGACAGCAGAGGCTCTTTAAGGGGGGCGGGCTGTCTATTTCCGTAGAGGGCCATGTCACGCTGCTCGGTCTAAACTGTCTGGGGCGCACGATTGTGCGCCCCAGACGTTGTTTTGCTTATATGGATGTTACACCATCGTAGGTCGTGGCGAAGGCGCCGTCTGCCCATTCTGAAGAGTAATGGTGGTTCACTTGCCACCAGATACTTCGTCTGCGGACTCAGTATGGCGATATTCTCGACACCTGAAAACCTACCCAGTCCCGACTACCGGATATCCAGGAACACCAGCATGTTATTGGTGGTCAGATAGACGCCCGCCAGTATCAGCAGTATGGGTATCATCCACCGGTGCGCGCCCTCCCAGAAGAAGGCGATGGCGTAGAGGATGGATATGGCGGCCGTCTTGACCAGGACGAATCCCAGAAGACCGCCAGGCAAGCCCAGAGACCACCGCATGATCGGGTTCAGTTCCGCTCCGCCCTGGGAGAAGACCATGAAGGATGACACCGTGTCGCCCAGTCCAAAGAACAGGAGCGCCAGTATCCAGAACAGCAGGGCGACGTCGGCTGAAGTCTCCTCCAGATCGTCGAGGGACTCTTGAAGACGCACGTAGCCGATGGGCTGCGGCACCCTCATCAGGACCATCTCTTCGTTGGCGCTACTCTGTAGCGGTTCCGGCTGTAAGTGATCGTTCATTTGCAGTTTCTTGCTTTGGCATTGCGATGTAGAAGGCGCTGCCCTCTCCGACTTCGCTCTCCACCCATATCCTGCCGCCGTGAGCGTCCACGATGGCCTTGGTCAGAGCGAGGCCGAGGCCCAGACCTTCGATTCCTCGTGTCTCCGCCTGTTGGACTCGATAGAAGGGCTGGAACAGCCTTCCCTGGACCTCCTTGGGGATGCCCAGGCCGTGGTCGCTAACGGTGATTACGACCTCGTCCATGTCCTCTTCAAGCTGCACAACGATTTCTCCGCCCGCAGGCGAGTATTTGATCGCGTTGTTTATCAGGTTTGCCACCGCCTGGGTCACGCGGGTGGTGTCGGCTCGAACTCGAACGGTGTACGACGGAGCCTCGAATCTCACAGTGTGCCGTTCGCTAATGTTATCGAATTGGGACACCTGAGCGTCTATCAGGTCTCGCAGGTCAACCCAATGCCAGGTGAGGGACAGGCGGCCAGATTGCAGTCTGGTCAGTTCCAGAAGGCGCTCGGTAAGCTCGACCATCTGCTCTGTCTGGTCGTGAAGCTCTGAGGCCATCTCTTTGGCCTGTTCTGGCAGATCATTTCTGGCAGCCAGCAACTCGCTGAATCCTGACAGGAAGGTCAGCGGAGTGCGAAGCTCGTGGGCGATAAGCGACAGGGTTTCCTGCTCAGGGGTAACTCCCTGAGCGCGAATCAGCTTGCTGAACACCTCAACCACATCCGGGTCGTAGAGCTTGCCAGCCTGGTTAAGCAGGTTGCCCAGGGCCACGGGACTGGGGGCCGGACTGCCTCCGTTGCCGGAGTTGGTCAGGTTTATGTAGTCCTCCACAACCCGCACTATTCGAGCGGATATGGGGATCTCGTCGCCCGTCATTCCGTCGGGCAGTCCTGTGCCGTCGTAGTTTTCGTGCAGGTGCCGGACGACCTCCAGGCACACCGATGGCATGCGAATGCGGCTCAGGACCTCAAAGCCCTGGTGGGCGTGCTGAATGGCCTGCGACCCGTTGGCGCCGACTGGGGCGGACTCTGCCTCGTACAGCGAGCCTATATCTCGCAGATAGACCGCCTCCTGAAGGTTTGTGGTGTCGATGTCCATCTGCTCGGCGACGGCGACGGCCAGCTTGGCCATTGTTTCGCCCCGGTCAGGCCTGTAACCTCGCTTGATGTCGATGACCCCGGAGATTTCGCGGGCCATCCTCAGGAAGACCTCCCGCCACTCGGTGACAGCGTCCTCCAGGCTCTGACGGCGCAGGCGCTCCTGCTCCACCATCTCTCGTAGGTTGTCGGACTGCAAGTCGTCGGGAGATTTGAGGGTCAGAGACAGCGATCTTGCCCCAAGACGGGCCAGGGCAAAAGCAGAATCGGCCAATGGGTCAGCATCTGGCTCTCGGAGGCATATCAGCGCTCCGGCCATGCCCTCTGATGTCATGATAGGTATGAATATTGAAGGTCCAAGGCCGTACTTCACGACCTCGCGCTGGATTCCTGGTATCATCGCCCGGCCCCGGCGAATCATGATGGGGGCCTGGTTTTCGATCATATACTCGTAGATGGCGTTTGGCTCTTCGGAGATTTTCTTGATGGTGTCGTCGTCTCCGGCCACCGCGACGGCAGTGGGAGGCCGCCCCGGCTGAAGATTCAACACGACGCCGACGCCAACGCACCTGAGGACATCTTGAAGCCGCTCAACCACCTGACGCGCCGCGTCTCGAATGGTTTCTGCGGTGGCTATCATTTCGACGATCTCTTCCGAGTAGTTGAGCCATTCGACCCTGAAGTGTTCCCTCTCCAGGTCGGCGTGGCTGATCTCGTCTCTCAGAAGGATGGGCAAATCGTTGAGGCTGACCTTCTCCCCCATAGCGGGTTGGAGTTTGGGGATCCACTGGGCCAGCAGGCCGTCGGAGGCAAGCAGGTAGATGTGGGTGGAAGGTCGAATGTCACGCACGGCGGTGATGAGGTCGGGGGAAACCTTGTCTGTTTCCGGGCCGACCAACAGCATCAGGTCGTATCCCTCTTCGGTAAGAAGCTCAACAGCCTCTTCCTCCAGGGACACCTCACGCACCTCGA
>JASLRP010000045.1 GCA_030743915.1 SAR202 cluster bacterium
ACATGGACCCGCATGTATGGCTTGATCTCGACAACGCCGCAAAGCAATCCGACTATATACGGACGTCAATGATCGAGCTTATGCCTGAGGACCAGGAAGCAATTCAGGCGAACGCAGACCGTCTCATGGGTGAACTCGCCGAACTCGACACCCAGTACCGCGATGGTGTTCAAGATTGTGGCATGGACACTTTTGTGACATCACACTCCGCGTTCGCTCACCTTGCAGAAAGATACGGATTGATCCAGATTCCCATAACCGGACTGTCGCCCGAGTCTGAGCCATCTCCGAGAACACTGGCTGACCTGATCGCGCAGATCAAATCCGCTGGAGTAAGTTACGTATTAGCCGAACCGGCGACAAGCAGGCGGCTGTCCGAAACCGTCGCCGTAGAAATCGGGGCCGAAATCCTGACACTTCACCCCCTGGAGTCGCTTACGCCCGATGAGGTTGCAAACGGGTCAGATTTCATGTCTATCATGCGTGACAATCTGCAATCCTTGAAAATTGCTTTGGAATGCGCGTCATGACAGATGGTCGAAATGGCGCCCGATCAGACAGCGTGAATCTGGAGTTTCGCAACGCCACATTCAGCTACGAGTCCATCGACGTCGTGAAGGACGTCAGTTTCAAAGTCGAACAGGGTGATTTCATAGCGTTGCTTGGGCCGAACGGAAGCGGCAAAACGACGCTGGTTCGGCTGGCTCTCGGTCTGGTCCATCCATCGGAAGGCGAGACGCTGCTGTTTGGAACCCCAGCCCACCGATTCAGGGATTGGCGTCAGGTCGGTTACGTCCCGCAGACCGTCGAAGGCATTCATACCCAGTTCCCGGCCACCGTCGAAGAGATCGTCTCGCACGGGTTGTACAAAGGGTTCGACCCCACGCGATTCTGGAAGCGGGGAGCGCCCGAATCGGTCAAAACCAGCATGGAGGCGGTAGGCGTCGCCGACCTTAGCGGGCGTCGGATTTCTGCCCTGTCAACAGGCCAGCAGCAGAGAGTGTTGATCGCTCGGAGCCTCGTCAGAAATCCGAAGATTCTAATGCTGGACGAACCTGAAGCAGGCGTGGATGCGGCAGGTCAAGAGCAGCTCTACTCGATCCTCCGACGGCTGAATACTGAGCAAGGCATCACGATTCTGATGGTCTCTCATGACATCGGCGCTGTGATGCGTGAAGCCAAAACCGTAGCGTGCATCAATCGGACGCTCGTGTTTCATGGCCCGCCTCATAGAATCACTCAGCGTGAACTGTCCGACCTCTACGGGTTGCCGATGGACGTGCTTGTCCACGATTTAATGCACGAGCACCGATAATGCCTGAGATTTTCGAATACGATTTCATGGTGCGAGCCTTCATCGGCGGAGCGCTGGTTGGGGCGCTGGCCCCGGCTCTGGGGATGTTCCTTGTCCTGCGACGACTGGCGTTGATCGCCGACAGCCTGTCCCACGTCGCGTTGACGGGAGTGGCGTTCGGCCTGCTGACCAAAACATTCCCGCCCATCGCAGGGCTGCTGGCCACCTCGACGGCCGCGGTGGCCATCGAGACCGTCCGATTGAAACGGTTGATGCCCGGAGACGTTGCCCTGGCTGTTGTGCTGTACTCTGCGCTGGCTGTTGCAGTTGTGGTCATTGGACTGGCAGGCGGATTCAACGTCGATCTGTTCGCTTACCTTTTCGGTAGCATACTGACCGTCAGAGACACCGACCTCTGGTTGCTGGCGGCTCTTGCGGCGGTCGTGATCACGTTCGTCGTGTCCTTTTACCCGGAATTGGCCCAGAGCTCGTTTGACACCGATCTGGCAAGAGTTAGCGGGGTCAGGGTTTTCAGCGTGAATCTGGTTCTCGCGATATTGACGGGCGCGACGATCACATTGTCGATGCGGGTCGTCGGTGTCCTTCTCGTGGGAGCGTTGATCGTAGTGCCTGTAATGGTGAGCCTCCGAATCGCAACCGGGCTGCGGGCGGCCATCGGACTGGCGGTGGCCATCGGCATCGGAAGCTCACTGATCGGGCTGACCATCGCGTTCTACGCCAACGTCGCGGCAGGGGGGGCAATTGTTCTGACCTCGGTTGGGATTCTGGTCCTGACGATGGGGACCGAGTATGTCGCTGGCAAGGTTCGAGCCTGAGTCTGTTATCCCAGACCATCCAGGTACGCTTGAAGCTCGGCGGGCATGGCTGAGCGAAACTCCACGTCTTCGGATGTCACAGGATGTTGAAAACCGAGTCGGTGGGCGTGAAGGAAGTGCCGACCGAGATTCGGGTCCGCCCGGCCATAAGTCTCATCGCCAACCACCGGATGCCCAATCGAGGCAAAATGCACCCGTATCTGGTGCGTTCTGCCCGTGACTGGTTTTACATCGGCCAGCGTCATGTTCTCGTAAAGCGTTATCGCTGAGTAGGCCGTCTGAGAGGCCCTTCCGTTGTCGTCCAGCGCCATCCGTTTCCGATTGGATGGATCTCGACCGATTGGCGCGTCGATAAGCGCTTCTCTGGGTTCCAGAGTTCCCAAGACCAACGCGGTATAGCCTTTGTTGAATTTCCTGTCTTTGAGTTCGTTGGTTAGGTGAACATGCGCGGCATCGGTCTTCGCGACAACCATCAGCCCGGAGGTGTCCATATCCAGACGGTGAACGAGGCCGGGCCTCATGATCCCGCCTACGCCGCTTACATTTGGACGCATTCCCAAAAGGCCGTTCACCAGCGTTGAGTCTGGATGTCCGGGTCCGGGATGGACGGGCAGGCCGGCGGGTTTGTTCACGACCATGATGTGGTCGTCCTCGAACACCACGTCGATCGGAATATTTTGAGGAAGCATGTGGGACGGCACAGGGTCCGGAACTCGGATTTCGACGCGCTGGTCAGGTTTCAATCGGTAGCCTGCATTGGATGCGTTGCCATCAACGGTGACTTCGCCATCGACGATGAGTCGTTTGATTCGAGTGCGCGACAGATCGCCACAGAGGTCAGCAAGGAATGAGTCGAGACGGGCGCCAGACTCTTTGGCTCTGAAAGACCTGAGAGTCACGAGTCTTGTTCACCGGTCACCGGCAATGGGTCCGGATCAGGTGATTCCTCTGGCGTCAAAATCAGCGTGGCGATCATCAGGGTCATTCCAACGACGATCGACGAGTCAGCGATGTTGAAGATTGGCCATGCTCCCACGTCAATGAAGTCGGTAACTCTTCCTGCCACGAGTCTGTCGATCAGGTTTCCTATCGCGCCGCCCAACAGCAGACCAATGGTGATTCGGGTGATCAGTTTGCCCTCGGTTTGGCTGCGATAGAAATAGATGATGAACCCGATGGCCGCGACCGAAGCTATTGTCAGTATGAAGGTTTGGTCTTGGAACAACCCGAACGCGGAGCCCGTGTTCGTCCCGTGAGTGAAGCGAAACAGCCCTTCGGCGGGCCACGATTCGCCGATACTCAGGTTCGCTCTGACGATCGCCTTGGTGATCTGATCAGACGCAAGGACAATCGCCACGGCCACCGCAAGAAGCCAATCTCGATAGAAAGGAATCGGGCCAATGCGGCCGGTGGAGGGGCCCTGTTGTTGATGAATATCCATCGCTCCGTGCTCTCCAACTTCTGTCTAATTGGAGGATAGCATATTCAGAGGAAATCGACTCACATGATCGTCAAATCATGCCGGTGCGGAGCCATTTGCCCCGAAGATAGTACCAGGTGAAAATGAACAACCTTAAAGTCATGCCGACCACAATGGCCCACGGAATTCCGTACTCCTCTAAGGCCGTGTACTGAGACAGGACGAAGGCCAGCGGCAACTCCACGGCCCACATGGTCGAGACGGTCACCACCATAGGCGCGAAGGTCGCTCCGGTGGTATTGAAAGACTGGGTAAACACCTGCACAGCGTTCATTGAGAAATAACCAATGGCAAGAATTTGAAGCCACATAGCAGCTTTGCCGACGAACTCGGGTTCGCTGTTGAACAGCGATGCCACAGGCTCTGGGAAAATCAGGAACACAGCCGCAACCGACAAACTGGCGACACTGGCATATCCCTGCGCCCACACCACTGACTGTTTTGCTCTATCGGGCAGTTCGGCTCCCAGATTCTGGCCAGCCAGCGCCCCGGCCGCTCGTCCCAGTCCTCTGCTGGCGTGATTCACTGTGTTTTCGGCCCGGCGGGAAAGCGCGAAAGCGGCCAGCGCAACGTCTCCGAAAGGCGCCACCAGACTGACAACGATCAATTGCGAGACAGCCCGTTGGGCGCCTGTCACTGACGCTGGAACTCCGACCTTGATGACCCGCCAGATGAGCTTGTAATCGACGTAATATCCTTTGAAAGTTAGGTGAAGTCTTGACGTTCCGGCAAGCAGTGCGCGGAAATTCAGACTCACGCCCAGCACCTGAGCTATCAGATTTGCCGCTGCGGCTCCAGCTAGGCCAAAGGTCGGGAACCACCACAGACCGAAAATCAGGAATGGACTGAGGACAACGTGGGTGACCCTGGTCACGGTTGCGGCTCTCAGGGGAGTCATGCTGTCGCCTGAAGCCTGGAGAGCGCCGGCGGTGAGTCTCTGGTACCCCATCATCGCCATTGCCACGAATTGGACTCGCATGTAGGGCCCGGCTTCTGACAGGATATCGTCGCTCAATCCCAACATTCGCAAAAGAGGGTAGGTGAGAACGACTCCCAAAATAACTGTCAAGACAGAATACATGGTCGTGAGTGTTAGGGCTTGGAGCATGACATGATTGGCGTAGGGGATATTCTTGGCGCCGACGGCCCGGGAAATCATCGAACGCATGCCGGCGTCCAGCCCCATCCGGGCTGTCATGGTCATCATGAGGAACGTCTGAGCGACACCCAGACCGGCGATGGCGTGGAATCCCAGCCGTCCGGCCCAAACAAGGTCGGCAAGCTGGTCAACAACGCTGAGGAAACTCTCAGCGATCTGG
Source organism: SAR202 cluster bacterium (assembly GCA_030743915.1). Lineage (GTDB taxonomy): Bacteria > Chloroflexota > Dehalococcoidia > Lucifugimonadales > UBA1123 > UBA1123. Next base: position 4,930 of record JASLRP010000045.1, read on the forward strand.
GGCCACGCCAAGAACCACAGATTCTTGGGGATACTGCCCTTGGTCAGGTCTTTGTCGGCGTGCTTCGAGCGACGCCCACGTCTTCGAGGGGGGTCGGTCTTTTCTCCGATTTCAGGAATCGAAGACTCAGCGGTCGGCGCCGCAGTTGAAGACGATTGGTCTGTGGAGTCGTCGGCCATTCATGCCTTTCCTGCGAATCACCGGCGGTTCGGCCAGCGTCTCGCGATGAGTGAACCGTACTTCATTGAAGTCGGGGCGTCAAACTTGGATGTAATTTGTTATGTCGCTACAAGTATTGTTGTGTTATAATTACATGTAAGGCACACAATCAAGTATGGAGAATACAAATGACAAACGATAAAGAACACCACGAAGAGACCGAAGACACTGAAGACACTACGGAAACAAAGGACCGACACAGGATAATCACAATCGGCCTGGATAACATGGAAGATGTAGACAAGGCAGTGCGTGATGCCGTAAATCGCAGCATGGGCGCGGCTGCCACGGTCGGCGACACGATCAAAGACACGATTCACAAGGTCAAAACGGCCCGCGACTCCGTGGTAATGGTGAGGGTGAACAAAGAGAGCTTGGACAAGCTGGATGAGCTGGTTGATTCCGGCATCAACGCCAGCCGTTCAGAGGCTGCGGCATTCATGATAGCCGAGGGAATCCAGGCCAAGGACGATCTGTTTTCCAAAATATCCGAGAAAACAGAAGTGATCCGCAAAACCCGCGAGGAGCTGCGGAAACTCCTGGAGGATGACGATCTCCCCAACCAGCCCAAGGCGGAAGAAGACTAGCAGGCGACGTGAACGGCTTGCCTAAAACATCGAGGTCAGCATCTCACGAAGCTGGCCTGGGTCCATAGGCGTCGGCAGAGGATCGAGGCGCCCCGATATCGTGTTATCGACGATAGTGTCGATGTCCGGCTCAGTGAGGCCAAGACCGCTCAGAGTGGTCTCCAGGCCGCACCGGCTCATGATCTGTGTGATCCGCTGAACGGCGCCTTCCACGTCGGACACGCCCAGAGCGTTCCACAGGGCATCCGTCTTATGGGCGATGGCTGGCGCTGAGTGCCGCAAAAATCCCCCCAGCGTGATGCCGACAGCCTGCCCGTGCTCAACGCCCCAGTAGAGCGTGAGCGGCCCGCCGATGGCGTGACAAGCGTTCGGCCTGCTGTTGGAGTATGCCGCGCCAGACATGGACGCCGCCAACGCGCAGGCAGCCCTCGATTCCATGTCTCCCTGGATTGCGGAGCGTTCCAGGTTGGTGGCGAACGTGCGTATCACATCCAGGTCCAACGCATCGGATATGGGCTGAGATTCCAGGTTCCAATAGGACTCGATGGCGCTGGTGAACGCATCCATGCCGGTGTTGGCTGCCAACGATGTGGACATCGACATCGTCAATTCCGGGTCCACAATGGCAACATCCGGGAACATCGTTGGCCCGCCGAGACCGTAGTGCTTCTTTCCCTCCAGGTCCCAGAGGGCCGAACCTGACGTCACCTCGCTGCTGCTTCCTGAGGTCGTCGGAGATGCGATGAAAGGCAAACCTTTGCGCTGGAAATCGCGTTGATGGGTTGCGTATTCCAGAGCAGTCCCCTCATGAACGGCCAGAATCGCGACCGCCTTGGCGAGGTCTAGTGCGCTCCCGCCTCCGATGGCGATTACGATCTTGGCGCCTGCGGCTTTGCACGCCTCAGCCGCGGAATCAACGTTCTCGGGAGAAGGGAAGGGGCGGACATCGTTGTAAACGGTGACGTCGAATTCGTGCAGTCCGTCGAGGACTTTTTGTAGTATGCCTCTCGCCTGGAGACTGCTGCGTCCCGTGACCAGGAACACCGAGGAGCCGGCTTCTACCAGTTTGCCGACCTCTGTCGGCAGTTCCTGGAGTTTCCCAACGCCGTAGATGATTCGGGTGGGATGATACCACGTGAAGTTGGGAACGTACTGGTCCTGCATATGACGGCCTCCAAATTGAATCAGCCTGTATTCTAACACCGCGCTTGCGCCACGTCCCAGAGTCGATATCCTTGACACTCAAACTGCGCAGGATACAATTGGCGTCGGACGTCATATTTCTCAACCCTTAGGAGGGCATCGTGGCCGAGATATCAGGGGCACAGCTTGTAGTGGATTCTTTGAAACGTGAAGGAGTTGACACAATGTACGCTCTGCCGGGCGATCCGGTGGGCGACATCGTGAACGGCTGGGCTGAGGCAGGCATGAAGATGATCTCGGTCCGGCACGAGCAGACAGCCGGAATGGCGGCGCAGGCTCACTCCTATTTCACCCGCAGCGTGGGTGTTTGTGTGGCGGCATCGGGGGTCGGACAGACCAACACGATGACTGCCATTGCCAATGCGCAGATCAACTGTTGGCCGCTGCTGGTGATAGGCGGCGCGTCTGAGCTTCGCCGACGCAACATGGGCGACTTCCAGGAGCTTGCGCAGTTGGAGTCCACAGCGCCTCTGTGCAAGTGGGCATACACCGTGGAAAGCACGGAGCGCATCCCAAACCTTATCAACATCGCCATGAGGGAAGCCCTGGCCGGTCGGCCTGGCCCGGTGTACCTGGACCTGCCTGCCGACATGATCAGCGGAACCGTGGACGAGAGCATAGTAGAGATTCCTGAACCTCACACGGAACCGGCCCGCCCGCTTGCAGAACCAGATAAAGTGAAACAGGCTCTGGAAGTTCTGAAGGGCGCCGAGCGGCCTTTGCTCATTGTTGGCAAAGGCGCGGCGTGGTCATGGGCGGAGAATGAGCTTCTCGAATTCGTTGACAAGACTCAGATTCCGTATCTTACCTCACCGATGGGGTCTGGAATGCTTCCTCCGAACAATCCCTTGAACGTGTCGTCGGCCCGGACTCAGGCGCTCCAGGGCGCTGACGTCGTCCTTCTGGTTGGCGCTCGCATGAACTGGATTTTTCACTTCGGACAACCTCCTCGGTTCGCCGAAGAATACAAACTGATTCAAGTGGACATTGAACCCACGGAAATTGGCAGAAACCACCCCGCCGAAGTGGGGCTTGTTGGAGACGCCAAGATGGTGATGGGGCAGTTGGTCGAAGCGCTGGCCGACAACCCTGTAGTTTTCCCGGAAACGGACTGGCTGGGAGGTCTCACCGAGAAAGCGCGTCAGAACGCCGAGACCATAGAACCGATGCTGAACTCCGACTTCGAGCAGATCGGCTACTATCGGATTCTCAAGGAGATTCGAGACTACATGCCTGAGGACTCGATTGTGGTGGCCGACGGCGCCTCCACAATGGATATCTCTCGACAGGTCATTCCCATCCACAATCCCCGAGGCCGTATCGACGCCGGCGTTGCCGGTTGCGTTGGCACTGGCGTTCCGTTCTCGATAGCCGCGAAAGTCGTCAATCCTGACACGCCCGTCGTCTGTCTCCAGGGCGATTGGGCATTCGGTTTCAACGGCATGGACATTGAAACTGCCGCCCGATTCGGGTTGAACGTGGTATGGGTGATATTCCAGAACGCCAACATCGACAAGTGGGTACGGACCTACGTCGATGGAGTCGAGGACCCTAACGACTTCAAGCCCAGCGTTCGATTCGATCAGATGATGGAGGCGCTCGGCGGCCACGGAGAGTACGTTGACAAGCCAGATGACATTCGACCTGCGTTGGATCGCGCGTTCAACTCGGGCAAAGCGGCGGTGGTCAACGTAATTATGGACCCAGGCGCCAGTCGGCGACCCCAACAGTTCGCGTGGTTGGCCCGCGAAGGGCGCATGGGTTACTAACGGAAAAGTTCTCCTAGCCTTGTAGCATCGGAAGGATGGCATTGAGCGCCTCGTGCCATCCTTCCAGCCTTGCAATAAACGCCGCGAGCCTACACACGGCCTATTCGTGCCGCCGTTTCGAATGGTTGGAGTTCAACCCTTTGGAAGAATCCAGACCTTGACGTACGTGATTGTCTCCGTGCCTCAGATCGGGATTTTGCCGCAAAATCGGTGAATTTCGTGGGCGGGGAGGTGTTCACGTCGCTCCGGAGTCGGCTGCCTATTTCTCGTTCCGCGCTCACGCAGACACTCAAATTCATGAAAGAATTTACAAAACGTCGAATTGGCGATAAAATAGAAGGGCCAGGCTGAGAAGTAGACCGTGCAAATCGCGGCCTCTCAGTCTTTTTGATTGTTTGGAGATGGTGATGGTCCAAAGGCAGCGATACCTCACACCCGCAGGCAGAGACGAACTTCAGTCGGAGTTGGATCAACTCAAATCGGTTCGACGCCCCGACGTATCTGCGCGAATTCATGAGGCTATGGAGGCGGGCGGGACAGCAGACAATGCCGAGTGGGAAGAGGTCAAAAATGAGCAGGCCTTTATCGAAGGCCGCATTCAGGACCTTGAGGATATTCTCGCCAACTCAAAGATTGCCGAAAAAACCGCGGAAGCCAAGGGCACAGTCCAATTCGGATCGTCCGTCACGGTGATCGCTCCGAACGGCAAACGTCAAAAGTATCAACTTGTTGGCAGCGCGGAAGCGAAACCTCTCGAAGGCAAAATCTCCAACGAATCCCCCGTTGGCCAGGCCTTGTTGGAGCACAAAGTCGGTGACGTCGTGGAGGTAACAACGCCTGCGGGCGTCACCAAGCTGAAAATCTCCAGGATCACCTGAGCGCCGCCCGGCGCAACTCGCATTTGCCCAGGAATCCGTGCGTCTTGTGGGATCGTTCGGGTCAACATCATACCGCCACAGAGATTTTCGAGGAGCATTTCCCGTGCCACAACCAGGCGATGAACTATTTCAAGTACGACTAGAGAAACTGGACCGACTGAGGTCCAAAGGAATTGATCCTTACCCCCGGAATTACGAGCGCACCCACCTCGCGAAAGACGCCCTGACGCAATTCGAGGCTGAAGAATCATCGGAAGCTGAAAACGCCGACCCAGCGCATGTTTCCGTGGCCGGCCGGATTACGGCAATGCGCGGCATGGGTCGGGCGAGTTTCGTGGACCTGTTGGATGGCTCTGGCAAAATCCAGGGCATGCTCCGCCGCAACACGCTGGGCGATGCTTACGAATTGCTGGATGACCTCGATATCGGTGACTGGCTTGGATTCAAAGGCCCGATGTTTCGCACACGGACCGGCCAGATCACGGTGGAGGTGCGCGAGTTCGAGGTGCTGTCCAAAGCCCTCAGGGGCCTGCCGGAAAAATTCCACGGACTGACCGACACCGAGACTCGTTTCCGTCAGCGGTATCTGGACCTCATCGCGAACCCTGAAGCCCGCGATATCGCGATAATGCGCAGTCGGACGGTGAGCGTCATTCGCCGGTTCATGGACGGGCGTGATTATATCGAAGTCGAAACTCCGATGCTTGTGCCCGTGGCTGCCGGCGGGATGGCGCATCCCTTCGAGACCCACCACAACGCGCTCAACCAGGACCTGTTTCTGAGAATCGCCACAGAACTGTATCTCAAAAAGTTGATCGTGGGCGGTCTTGAGAGAGTGTACGAAATCGGACGCATCTTCAGGAATGAGGGCATCGACCTTAACCACAACCCGGAATTCACGACTATGGAGAGCTACGAGTCCTTCGCCGATTACAACGACGTGATGAACCTGGTTGAGGAGCTTGTGCACACGGTCGCGATGGAAGTTCGGGGAACTGCGATTGTGGAATATGGAGATCAGACCATTGATCTGACTCCTCCGTGGCCTCGACTCAGCCTGGTCGAGCAGATCAGACTGCGCAGCGGCATTAACATACCCGATTGCCCCGACACCGAAACCCTCGCCACCGAAATGCAGGCCGCGGGAGTTGACGTCAGCGCCGCAACTAGTTGGGCAGGAATGGTGGACAAACTGCTCTCTGACCGCGTCGAGCCGCACCTCATACAGCCATGTTTCCTGGTGGATTACCCGGTCGCGATGTCGCCGCTGGCGAAGAAGAAACCAGAAGACGACCGAATCGTGGAGCGGTTCGAGGCGTTCGCCGCAGGCATGGAACTGGCCAACGCCTTCACAGAACTGAACGACCCGGTTGACCAGCGAAGTCGATTCGAGGACCAGGAGAACCAGCGGGCGCAGGCCCCAGGCGAGGAGTGGGATAGGCTGGACGAGGATTTCCTCGTAGCCGTCGAACACGGAATGCCACCGACAGGCGGGCTCGGCATTGGAATCGACAGACTTACAATGCTACTGTCTGGCCAGCCATCAATACGCGAAGTGGTGTTGTTCCCCCAACTCCGGTCTACCTGATTCGAACTTTCGCATCTCAACCAATATGGCCCGACTCGTCCGAATTCGGACGTCGTGGGCATTGGAGCAGTGGCTAGCGTCGTGCTAAAATTTCAGACGTAATGTGACGGTCTGTTGACGCGTCATATCTCAATTCGGAGTAAAAGATGGCTGACAGAGTTCGGGTCAGATTTGCGCCCAGCCCTACCGGCGAACCTCACATTGGCAACATTCGCACTGCAATTTTCGATTGGCTGTTCGCTCGACACCTTGGCGGCGAGTTCATAATCCGAGTCGAGGACACCGACCAGTCCCGCAAGGTGGAAGGCTCGGTTGAATTGATGCTTAAATCGCTCAAGTGGTTGGGCATCGACTGGGATGAAGGCCCGGACATCGGCGGAGAATACGGACCGTATTACCAGTCAGAGCGTCTCGAACGCTATCAAGAGGCCGCAGACGCATTGCTGGCCAGTGGTGACGCCTATCGTTGCTTCTGCTCTTCGGAGCGTCTCTCCGAGTTGCGAAAGCAACAGCAAGTGGACCGGGCGGTCGTCACCGGCTACGATGGCAAATGCAGTGATGTCTCCAACAGCGATGCGCTTGACCGGGTGAACGCCGGTGAGTCCGCTGTCATCAGATTCAGAATGCCGGATGATGGAGTCACTGAAGGCAACGACGAGATTCACGGAAAAGTGAGTTTCGAAAACAACCTGCTTGATGATTTCGTCATAATCAAATCAGATGGCTTTCCGACATATCATCTAGCCAGCATAGTGGATGACCATCTGATGGAGATCAGCCACGTCACTCGCACCATCGAATGGCTACCCAGCTATCCCAGGCATTTGCAGGTGTATCGGGCAATGGGATGGGAACCACCGACCTTTGTGCATCTGCCCCTGGTATTGGCGACCGATCGCACTAAACTGGCCAAGCGTCACGGCGCAACGTCGGTTCTCGAATTTCAAGAGATGGGCATGCTGCCATCAGCGATGATGAACTATCTGACGCTTCTGGGGTGGTCTCTGGATGACAAAACTGAGATATTCTCGTCTGATGAGTTGATCAAGCATTTTACTCTGGAGCGGGTCAGCAAATCTGACGCGGTGTTTGATATCGAGAAATTGAATTGGATGAACGGCGTCCACATTCGGGATTCCAGCCCTGAAGAACTGGCTGATGCATTGTCAGGATACTGGAGCGAATATCCAACGTCCGAATTTCCCAGCCCACCGGACAGAGATTTCGCATTGAAGGTGATTCCGCTGGTCCACGCCCGAATGAAGACGCTGACCGACGCCGCTCCGCTTCTGCCATTTTTCTTCCAAGACCGGATTGGCTACGAGCCCGAGGAATTGGTTCAAAAAGGCATGGACTCGGAACGGACCCGTATCGTGTTGAACGCCGCATCCGAAAAGTTGTCCACACTGGACCCGTTCGATACAGAGTCCATCGAAAACCTTCTCAGACCGCTGTCCAAAGAGTTGGATGTCAAAGTTGGGCAATTGTTGGGCTCCCTGAGAGTGGCGACGACAGGGCTAAAGGTATCTCCTCCAATATTTGAGACTATAGAAGCGCTGGGACGCGATCAGACAGTAAAGTCAATCCAGGATGCCATTGAGCGTTTGTAATCGAAGTGTCCCGACGAGAATTGGCGCCGGGTGAAGT
>JASLRP010000046.1 GCA_030743915.1 SAR202 cluster bacterium
AGTTCCAACTGCGTTCGGGGCGAGCTGACAAGATATATGCGGACGCTGAGTCCGCTCGCGGATTCAATCAGCAGTTGAGCGGCGCGCTGGCCCAACTGCGGACTGAGACCGAATTGCTTCTCGACCGCATCCTGGCGGTCACCAACACAGCCAGAGCCAGAGGAATGAACGTTCCCAAGCTGAGCCCCGAAGGTCGCGAGTATGTTGTAGCCGGTTCAGGAATGTCATTCGACGACGTATTCGACTATGCCGCAGACCTCAGAAAAACCGGTCTGTTCGACGACGTATTGGTACTCCGGCTCGACTCCGTGGAGGCAGTCGGATTCACAACGCCTACCGGAATTGGGTCTGTCTTGTTCCAGGTCAAAGTGTTGGTCTCCATCGAAGGCTCGATCCTACAGGACAGCGAATCTGACAGCGCATTGAACATCGTCGACCTGGCCAAGAGCATCGCGGAGTAAAGACCCAGATCCGTACGTGTCCGGTATCTGTCCTCCTGTGCCTCAATTCCTCTCATGCCTGCGCATCACGCAACTGTTTGCAAACCATGTGCGTCATGCATCGATCATGTGTATCTTCAGTAGTAATTACCACGGTTCCAGACCCATGTGCCCAAAAGTACCACACCTCATGTGACCACCGTACGAAGTCGATAATTCAGTTCAAAGTTACACTGGACTCATCAATAAACGAAGGCAAAACAAGCGCAGCCACGCGACAGCATTTGGAGGAAACGGATAATGATCAACTTTCTGAAAAAGACCAAGGTTCGCCTGCCCGGCAACGAAAAGGGCTTCACACTGGCAGAGATGCTGGTCGTCATCGGGATCATCGCGGCGTTGGCCGCCGCCAGCGTGCCATTCGTGGCCCGATTCGCAGGCTCCGGCCAGACCGGTTCCCAGACACTAGAATTGCAAAACATGCAGGCGGCTTTTGACTCCCTGATGTCTGACGCTGCAATCTCTGCCGTCGACGCCAACACAGCGGCAACCGACGCTTCAGTCCAGACCTGGACTGGCCTGCCCCAGGCTGGCGCAGCAGCCATCACAGTCGGTGGAGTGGCCGTAGACCTCGCAGACTATATGAGGTTAACCGCCGATGCCACCAACTTCTTCTATTGCTGGGATGCTACTGGCCTGGTGGACGAACAACTGACCGCGGCGGGGAACTGCTCGTAACATGGCATGAAATACTAGTGAGGGAGAAATCCTCCCTCAATCCAATGTCTTGCAAATCTCTTCCAAACACTTGATTTGATAGGCTCATATCAGAGGAAAACAATGATGATGAGCTTCAAACAGACGAAAACCGGATTTACAAGGCACCACCCAATCGAAGTGGGCGCTGACACCTATACAGGTTTGAGCGCCCACTTTTGCGTGCAGACACCAGATGCAAAAAATCAATTGAGCGCAGCTCGTTCGAAGGCGTCTGCGGATAATACCCAGACCCCCGGGGAATGGGCATCGCCGATCTCACCTAAACACACCGTGGGACGCATCGTGTTCATTATCTGAGGAAACTTGCATTATTAATGAGGTACCGGGCGTTGGGGGAATTGATTGCGCGCCCCCGACGCTCCGGCCCTCCAAATACCAGAGCCACACTACCAACGGAGGTATCCAATGACCAAGCGTTCCTTTAACCTGAAATTGGCAGCGTTGATACCAGCTTTGCTATTGACGGTCCTGTCAGTCTCCGTAGTCTACGGCGGGCTCCGCTGGAGCGGAATTGATCCAGAAATCAGCTTAGACGATCACACTTTGAACGTTACCGCTCAGTGGCGATCTGAAAACCTATGCGCGGTGAATGGCCCCATCACCATTGATGTTTACCACCCTGCTGGTGTTGTCGCCAATGTAGAGAATGAATCAAGCGCATCTTGCGTAAACGCAGAAGGCGAAACCGTGACCTTGGCTACCGTGACCAATACTCACCCAACCAAGTCAAAAAAGGTTAGGGTCACCGGGACCGTAAATTCATCCCAGAAGATGCGTGCTCGGTTGCTCGTGGAGTTGGACGGCAAGAATATTCGAACGTGCAAAGGCAAGACCAACAAACTCATCAAGTGCAAAAAGTTCAAACTTAAGTAACCACGTTCATCCAACCCCAACATTTCGACGCTCATAACGCTGAACATCGTGGCCGCTCCGTCAATCGGAGCGGCCACACTTGCACACACCGTTAGCACATCACCGAATATGAAGCCGGGATGAATCGATGAAGTGCCCCAGTTGCTCCCATGAAAATAGAGAGGGCAGACTATTCTGCTCCGAATGCGCAAGCTCCCTTGAGGTGAGTTGCCCTCAATGCCAGGCCGAAAACGAGCCTGGAGACAGGTTCTGCGGAGCCTGCGCCGCGCCGCTCACGGCCCAAACCAACGCTGCTCTGCCCATTGTCGAGGCCAGCGCAGAGACCGTTACTCAGCCGAAATCCCAGCGGCAGGAATCTACATCCTTTTCCAACGACAGATACACGCTCATTGGATTTCTTGGCGAGGGCAAGTCAAAGCGTGTTTACCACGTTCATGACGTAATTCTGGATCGCGAAGTTGCCCTGGCGCTCCTGAAAACCGAGGGCATCGACGAGCTGGACCGCGAACGCATCGTCCGTGAGGGCCAGGTGATGGCCCGTCTCGGCGAGCATCCCAATGTCATGCCAATATACGACCTGGGCTACGACAACGACACTCCATACATCGTCATGCCTCTGATGTCTGGAGGCAGCATCGAAAGCCTCCGGCTTTCATCGGACAATCGCACCCTCTCTATTGAGCAGACCTTGCGCATCGCCAAAGGCGTCTGTTCGGGCCTGGTTTTTGCCCATGCCAGAGGCATTGTGCATCGAGACCTCAAACCGGGAAACATCTGGCTCAACGACGGCGAGACGCCACGCATCGGGGATTTTGGCCTCGCGATATCCATGAGCTTGAACCGACTCACGTCTCCGGACGTCGTGATCGGCACTCCCACTTATATGTCTCCAGAGCAGATCACCGGAGGCGACCTGGACGCTCGCAGTGATCTTTACGCCTTCGGCATAATGCTTTACGAAATGGTGACTGGGGCGCCGCCATTCTCCGGCGACAACCCGTTGGCGATTATCGGGCAGCATATGAATACAGCCCCAATGACCCCGACCTTGCACACGAAGAGTTGCCCCAAGCTGCTAGAAAACCTCATTCTGAAACTGCTGGAAAAGCAACCGGACCAGCGGCCACAGACCGCCCAAGAAGTGCTGGATTCCCTTTCCGCCTTGCAGTCGGCGACGGCCAACTTCACACGGACCAGCATCACCGCCATTGAGCCAGATGACACGCCGATACCTGAAGACCGATTCTTCGTGGGGCGCGATCGTGACGTGGAGCGGTTGCGTGTTGCTCTCGAAAACACTATCGCAGGCAGAGGCAGTGTGGCGATGCTGTCCGGCGAGCCAGGTGTCGGCAAGAGCCGATTGGCCCAGGAGATTGGCCGTCGGAGTGAATACCGGGGCGCCGACGTGGCATGGGGTCGCTGCTATAACGAGACAGGACTTCCGCCATACTGGCCGTGGGTGCAGATCGTGCGCTCAATACTGCGATCCGGAGACCCTGACGACATCGCCCGGGCATTGGGGCCTGGAGCGCCTGAGATCGGTGAAATCGTGGCTGAAGTCTCTGAGATCCTTCCAGGGCTTCGTCAACCGGCCAAAGTCGAAAACCCGAGATATGCCCGCTTCAGGCTGTTCGAGTCGCTTGCGGCGTTCTTCAAGAACATCGCAAAAGAGACCCCAACCGTCATCTTGCTGGACGACCTCCAGTGGGCCGACGAACCGTCACTGCTCTTTCTCGAATTCCTGGCGAGAGAGACGAGGGACCAGTCCATTTTAATTCTGGGGATGTATCAAGACATTGGACTGTCCCGCCAGCACCCTCTGACAGAAGTTCTGAGTGGGTTGGCCACTGAACCTCACTTCCAGCGAATCTCGTTGGGCAACCTCGATGAAGAAGCCGTGGGCAAGATCATTGAAATCACCTCGCGCGTTCCTCCCTCTCCCGGTGTCATACACCTGGTTTACAGCCAGACCGAAGGCAATCCGCTGTTCGTCACCGAAGTCGTGCGGTTGCTGAATGAGGAGGGGGCGCTCGAAGCGGACGTCGCTGCCGGCAGCATAACTCAGGCGCTGAGAGTGCCTGTCGGTGTGCGAGAGGCGATCGGCGGACGATTGAATCACCTGCCTCAGAATGTTAACGACAGCCTGACCTTCGCGGCGGTCATCGGGCATGAGTTCGGGATTCGCGAACTCCAGGTCGTGATTGAACAGGACGACCCGGCGACGCTGCTCGACGATATGGACCAGGCCGTTCTCAGCGGCATGATCGAGGAAGTCGAAGGTTCGCCAGGACGTTACAGATTCGTCCACCTGCTGACTCAACAGGTGCTGGCAGACCAGCTATCCCAGACCCGCCGAACGATACTTCATTCTGAAATCGGGGCCGCTTTGGAGGAACTCTACGGCATCAACGTCGTTCCTCATGCCGCTGAACTGGCTCGTCACTTCGCAGAAGCCGCGCCAATCATTGGACCTGAAAAGCAGATTCACTACAGCGTCCTGGCGGGCGAGCATGCGCTGTCTACCTATGCATACGAAGAAGCTCTCCAACACTATCAGACGGCCTTTGACATCAAGAGCGCTCAAACATCATTGAGCAACGCGACCCGCATCGACGACACAATGCAGATCGACCAGCAGACAGCGGACATCCTGTTCGGGTTGGGCCGAAGCCAGAGAGCCACCGCCACCTATCAGATGCACGAAGCGTGGCTCAGTCTCAGCAAAGCTTTCGACTATAACGTTGAAGCGGGCGACATTCCGCAGGTCGTTGATGTGGCGGAACACCTGCCAGTCACCGAGCATCTCCGGACCACAGAGATGATCGCCCAGGCGCTGACCCTCGTCCCTGCCGACTCCCATTATGAAGGCCGTTTGCTGTCGCGTTACGGCAACGCCCTCAACTTCGAAAAGGGCGACTACAAGTCGGCCCGGGATGCGTTCGACCGAGCTTTGAGCATCGCCCAGCGAGAAGGCGACGTCAATCTGGAAATGCGGACGATGGTCTATGTTGCCTGTCTCAGCGGAGAGTATCTGCAACTCGAAGACACACTGGCAAAGAGTCTCAGAACCGTGCAACTTGCGCGTCACGAGCCAAATCCGCAGGTTGAACTTCTCGCCCACTTCTGGGCGAGCACATCGCATTACGCGTTGGGCCAGAGCGCTGATGCCGTATCCCACGCAGCAACGTGCTTGAAACTTGCGGACCGGTTGCGAGTGCCAAGCCAGATCACGACAGCGCTGTGGGCAAACGAGACCCTGGCCCGCTTGCGCGGCGATTGGACGGTCGCTAGCGAACACATCACTCGTGGCCTGGAACTCGCTCCCGAGGACAGCCGACTGCTGGCCGGTAAACTGCTCATGGAATATCAACTTGGAGACAAGAACGGGGCGTCTGCAACCCTTAACAAACTTCTGGACGTCATGTATCAAGAGGACTCTGGCCCCGACCTGGAATACGCCCTGCCCGCCATCGCGGTCCCGCTTCTCAGCGGCATGGACGACTATCAGCAGTACGCCAACGCGGCCCAAAGCGCCGCCAATACCGTGCTGTCGGCAGATTCGGTCACCCCTAGCCTATCTCTTCTTGCCAGCGCTGGACTCGCGCTGGCCGCTTTCGAGAAAGGCAACTCCGACGATGCCTCCGCCCAGTACGAATCTTTGCTCAAATATCAGGGCACCATGCTCTACGGCGGCCTGAGCGCGGTGGACCGTTTGCTCGCGCTGATATGCATGGCCTCGGGACGATTCGATGATGCCGCGATACACTTCCAAAATTCTTTCGACTTCTGCACCGATTCCGGCTACGGCCCAGAGCTGGCCCAGACCTGCCACGACTACAGCTCCCTACTGCTGATTCGGGATGACCAGGGAGACCGCGAGAAAGCCGCAGCAATGGTCGAACAGGGCATGTGGCTCACCGAAGAACTCGGTATGGCAAATCTCAAGAGCAGCCTCCGAAGACAAAAGGTTCTGACCAAAGCTTACTCAGCGTCATAATCGGCAGACCGCCGTACCGTGGTTCTTGTCTCCGCCCGCCAGCGTTGGCTTTGCGCCCACTGAAAGTTGGGATTGATTGACACTGTTTCACAGCGTCGATATAATCCAGCCACTCGAATTTCAGCCCGTTTTCCTGATCATTCCGCGCCCTGACGAGCCGATATCCACGCGCATTTTGGCGTCAAGCGACCCAATCCTGGAGCCGAACCCAACAAACGGGGAGCATTCATTGTCCAGCCACCAACACAATCGGGACCAAGCGTCACAGAATGAGTCCCTCCAGACATGGCCGGACATCAGGGCCAGACCTCGGACTTTCTTTAACACGCCTCTGTGCGATGACCTCTCAACATTAAACTCCGACATCGCCTTCGTCGGGATGCCATTCGATCAGGGCACCTTCGGCAGGCCTGGCGCGCGCTACGGCCCAGACGGTGTCAGAGACGCGCGTTCGTACACCTACTTTAGCCAGCAAGACGGACAGGAAGCCGTAGGGTATTTCAGCAGCGACGTCGGCGCCGAACTTTTGAAAAACGTCACGATGGCAGACTGTGGGAACATTACCGTCGTGCCATCGGATGTAAATCAGAATTTCAAGAAGCTGACAGACGTCGTCGAGAAGATAGCCGAGCGCGGGGCCTTCCCCGTTGTTGTGGGCGGAGACCATGCCATCACATTTCCTGTGGTTCGCGGTTTGGGCATTTTCGATCCAGTGGACATCGTGCATTTTGACGCTCACATGGACTACTCGCACGAGACACAGGGCGTCCTCTACACACACGGCAGTCCCATTCGTCGGTGCCACGAGTTGCCATTCGTGCGCAACATAAGCTCCATCGGCATTCGAAAAGAGAGTCGCAAAGTGTACGACGAGGCCATCGCCGACGGCAACCTGATCGTCACCACAGGCAGATTCAAGACTCTGGGAGCGCAGGCGGCAATGGACCTCGTGCCGCCATCGGAGAACCTGTATGTGACGTTGGATATCGACGTGCTTGACCCTGTTCACGCGCCCGGCACGGGAACGCCGGAAACCGGAGGACTGTATTACGAGGAAATGCGGGAGTCGTTGATCTGCCTAGCCCGTAACCATAAAATCGTGGGATTCGACATTGTCGAGGTCGCCCCACCTTACGACCAATCTGAAATAACCACCATGGTCGCCGCCAAGTTGATTATTGACTTCTTGGGCGAGATTTTTCCCTCCAAGGACGCAGGCAATCACTAGCTTCCCCGTCAACGGCTCGTCAACAGGAGCACAGGAAAACCCGATGACCATCCAAGAGATCGTCCGCAAAAGCTCAGACGCTGGCGTCCATCTGGTGACCTTTCTCTACTGCGACAATGGGGGCGTGATTCGTGGCAAGAGCGCCCATATCTCCAGCCTCGCCAAGCGCATGGAATCGGGAATCGGACTCACCGTCGCCATGCAGGCGATGAGCGACATGGACGACCTGCAACCCATCGACGGCATGGGGCCGAGGGGCGAGATCAGGCTCATCCCTGATCCAAATACCTTCACCATTCTGCCCTACTCTCCCAGACGCGCAACGATGATGGCCGACATGCTCACGCTGGATCGCAAACCCTGGGCCGCATGCCCTCGTGACTTCCTGAAGAAACAGATCAAACGAGCAGACGATATGGGCCTGAAGGTCCAGGCAGCATTCGAGCCAGAGTGGTCACTGGCTCGCCGGAATGCCGATGGCTTCTCGCCGATTGACGACAGCCTGTGCTTCAGCGGCGTCGGTATGATCGAGCCTATGATGGTCATTGATGATATCATCGAGGCGTTGGATGCTCAGGGCCTTCAAGTAGAGCAATACTACCCGGAACTTGGCCACGGCCAGCAGGAGTTGACCATCGGGCACGCCGATGCGCTTCGCGCTGCCGACAACCACATCGTGTATCGCGAGACTGTCAGAAATGTGGCTCGACAGCACGACTTGTACGCATCCTTCGCTCCGAAGCCTTTCCCAGACCAGGCCGGCAACGGGTGTCACCTTCACATCAGCCTGTGGGACGCAACGGGCGAACATAACCTGTTCTACGATCCGGATGGCAGGCACAACCTCAGCCAGATGGGATACAGGTTCATCGGGGGCATCCTGAATCACCTTCGAGGTCTGGTGGCAATCACCGCGCCCAGTGTCAACAGCTATCGCAGGTTGAGTCCCAATTCCTGGAGTTCTGCCTTCGTCTGTTACGGGCCTGACAACCGCGAAGCGGCAGTCAGGATACCCTCCGGTTACTGGGGAGACGAAATGGGGTCGGCAAACCTGGAGTTGAAACCCTCCGATTCCAGCGCAAACCCATATCTGGCTTTGGGCAGTCTGATCTCTGTCGGTCTGGACGGCATCATCAACGATTCAGTCCCCTCTCTTGATCTCGAGATCGACGGGGACCCCGCCACCCTGCCTGATGGCGAGTTGCAGCGCCGAGGAATCCAGAGTCTGCCTCGGAGCCTTGACGAAGCCGTCCTGGCGCTGGAGGCCGACGAGGCGTTGATGGAATCTCTGGGGCCCACGCTGTCCGAAGCCTACCTCGCCATACGACGAGCCGACGCCAAGCTCTTCGCCGGGAATGACGAATCGTTTGAAGTCCGGCATCACTTTCACAAATACTAACTCATGGATTTTCCTGACTTCGAACTGGAGCGCATTCAGTCCATCTGGGAACATCAGGTAGACTACAACCTGACCGAAAGCGGGCTGCATCCGTTCACGCTGCGGGAACTGCTGGATGACGACCAATTGGACCGGCTTCTGTCGCTCCGACTGGCCTACACACAGACCAACGGAACAGTCCCGCTTCGGCATGCTATTAGCGGCCAATATGAAGGCGCAGGAATCGACAACGT
>JASLRP010000047.1 GCA_030743915.1 SAR202 cluster bacterium
ACAGCTTCCACACGACCCACGGTCGGGCTGTTCCATTCGCTGTCGGGCTTCACATGGGCAATCCAGAGCTTGAGGTTGTTGTTTTCAGCGGCGATGGAGACCTGGTTGCCATCGGCGGAAATCACCTCATCCATGCCGCCCGTCGCAACATCGACATCACCGTAGTCTGTGTCAACAACTTCACCTACGGGATGACCGGAGGACAGGCTGGCCCTACGACTCAGGAAGGCGCTCGCACAACCACGACGCCCTACCGCGCCATCGAGCATCCCTTCAACCTCCCTCTCATGCTGGCGGCTTCCGGCGCAACCTACGTGGCCCGCTGGACGGTCTTGGACCTGGGAAGGCTCCGCCGCTCGTCAACAGAGACTACGCCTCTGACTTCAGGAGCACAGTTCTGATCAGGTATAACGGCCCCGGCATAATCTGTCGGGGCCGTTTATTTGCAGGCAGATAATTGCATTGCAGGGCTCCCTTCAGTCAGCAGGCAGGCATCCAGCCCTAACCGTCATCATGGCGCAGCGTCGCGCGCCGCAAGAAAACAACAATCTTGAACAGAGGCGCTGATTCACAACCGTGCCCCTGTGTGAACTGGTCCGATGATCCTTGGCCAGTGAAGTTATCGCCGGTTTTGCAGAAAATTGAAAGACCAGCCCGACATTCTGCAATTGTTTGACGGGACCAATTGCAGGCAACCACTTAGGAAGACAATTGGCTTCAAACTCTGATTCCAAAGAGGATGTTACTGACCAGGCGTCCCACCAAATTGGGAATGCATTGGACAGTGCGGAACACTCCGATGCATTCGCGAACTCGCAACCGCGTTCTTCGGTCGAACAGGAGGCCCAGGAAAGGCTCCTGCTGGCTGAGTTGGGCAGATTCGCGAATTCGTCTCTCGACGTTATTGAGGTCTGCGTGCAGATCGCCGGACGTGTGGACAATCTCATTGAATTCGATCACCTCTCCATCCACCTCACCGATCACGACGACACCAGTCTTGTGTGCTGCTACGTCCACGGGACGGACATTCCCGATATGGAATCGGGATCGAGGTCTGAACCAGGGTCTCTCGTGGAAGAGGTTACCCTTCGGAGGTCTGGAATGGTGATTGACCTGGTTGAGAGCGAAGGCGCTTCAAGTCAGTACCCCGAATTCACCAACGCTCAACAGGCAGGGTTGCTTTCTATACTGTCGGTGCCACTGATCTCAGCGAACCAGGTGGTTGGGGCTTGCGTCTTCAGTTCGAATTCGCCAGGAGAATACGACAGCCACGACTTGATTCTGGCGCAATCTGTCGCAGATCAGGTTTCGGGCGCCCTGGGCAACGCCCAGATGTTTGCAGAACATCTTCAGGCAGAGCAGTCCTTGCGAGACAACGAACATCGGTATCGCATACTGGTCGAGAACGCCAACGACGCGATCGTGGTTATCCAGGAAGATCGGGTGATCTACCACAACTCCGCATGGTCAAACCTGCTGGGATATAGCCTGGTAGAGATGGGCGAGAAAAGCTTTTTTGAACATGTTGATCCAAAACAGCGAGCGGATGTCAGAGAATACTACCAGGCGCTGATTCAAGGCACGGCGGACCCCCGTGAACACGAGATGAGCATTCTCACCCAGGACGGGGCCGAGTTGGTCATGGACTCAAAACCCCACATTGTGACATTTGGGGATAGGCGTGGCCTGATGGTTGTCATGCGGGATATAACCGAACGCAAGCGGCTTCAAAATCAACTCTTCCAGGCTCAAAAAATGGAGGCGATCGGCCAGATGGCTGGAGGAGTGGCCCATGACTTCAACAACCTGTTGTCAGTGATAATGCTGGTTTCCAATTTCGCTGCGTCAGAGGACTCTCTGGACATTTCCGAGCTGAAAAGATATTTCAATGAAATTCACGATGTCGCTGAGAGCGGAGCGCAACTCACCCGACAACTCTTGACCATATCCCGCAATCAGGCCATTGAGCCGACGATTGTCGATTTCAACGAGTTGATCGGCAGCCTTGATAATATTCTGCGTCGAATCATCGGCGAGCATATTAACCTGACGTTTCTGCCTTCGCCAGTGCTGGGCACGGTACGGATTGACCGAGGCCAGATGGACCAGGTCCTGATTAATCTGGCGCTCAATGCCCGAGACGCCATGCCGGACGGCGGCGAACTCATCATACATACACAGAACATCACCCTCGACCAGGGCGGCAGTAATTCATTCCCCGACCTGGACCCCGGAGAGTACGTGCTGATAACCGTGGGAGACACCGGCGTAGGAATGTCTCCGGATGTCATGGCGAAAATCTTCGATCCATTCTTCACAACCAAGGACGATAGCGACGGAACAGGGTTGGGCCTGTCTACGTGCTATGGCATCATCAAACAAAATGGCGGGCACATCACTGCAGATAGCGAACAACATCAGGGGGCAACCTTTACAATCTATCTCCCGAAGGTTGACGATGTCCCACGCCAGTTGCTGGATACCGAAGAAGCTATAAGCACGCTCACTGGCACAGAAACTATTCTTCTTGCGGAAGACGAGCCATCAGTCAGAGGAATTGCATCGACCATACTTAGGAGTCAGGGTTACACAGTGTTAGAGGGGTCTGATGGTCGAGAAGCTCTGGAGATTGCTCTCAATCACTCTCCAGAACAGATTGATCTGTTGCTGACTGACATGGTGATGCCGGAGATGGATGGTCGGGAATTAGTCGCCCACTTCAGGGACATCTTCCCTCAGTCCAGGGTCATGTATATCTCGGGTTACCCGGGGGACGATGAATCTTTTGAGGACTCTCAAGACCAGGCAACGTATGCTCTCCACAAGCCCTTTACGCCGGCGGAACTGCTGCTAAAAGTGCGGGAAGCACTGTCCTGATGTGCGGGTCTGGCCTCGGACGACCTATGGCCCAAGAAAGCACATGAAGTCCACGCGCTGATCAGCGGGCTTCCTGAAATATCGACTTTGCTTCAGTTTCAGTAGCCGCTACGGGAATCCTTCCTTGTCCTTGGTGAAGACAGGGGGAGTTGATTCGCTGGTTGATGATGGAACCAGAATCATCAATCGGAAATGGCGGTTGTCCCTGTGACCATCTCGTAGAGCCTGCCCCCATAGAGCATAGATCATGTGCCTCTGCCCCTTCAGGACTACCTGCCATTGAGCTTGTCAGCTTCCTCTTCGTTCTTGCCCATCAGCCGACTGTTCAGTTCACCCGATTGCTCCAAAATCGCCAGTTGAACTTTCTGCAATGGCAAGAGTTCACTGTCAGGCTTAGAGGCTGGACTAGGCAGTGTCAATATTGCTAGCTTATAATCGGTATTGATCCGCATGGCCGGGGCCACAGTCAAACATCTCTCTGCCACTCGGAGCGCCTCACGCAACTAAACTATTTAGGAGACAATATGTCAGAAGCGTCCCAGATTATTTACACAAAAACTGATGAGGCTCCGGCCCTTGCCACGTTCTCGTTGATGCCGATTCTC
>JASLRP010000048.1 GCA_030743915.1 SAR202 cluster bacterium
GTTGTGAATCTCAGCATTTCCGAAACTATTGGTCGCTCGCTGAACACAAGCTTGACGTTGTTGATCACACTCATGGCGCTGATGTTGTTCGGCGGGTCGACGATTCGGGAGTTCCTGCTGGTGTTGCTGATCGGCGTGGTCGCCGGAACATACAGTTCAATCGCCATCGCCAGCCAGGCTCTGATCTCATGGGAATATGGTGACTTCAAGCGGGTGATTCTTCGAAGAAATCCCGCCGAAGCCGGCGCGGCGTAACGGGATTACGTCACGGGATCAGCGCCACGCGACCAACGGATTCGCGGTCTCGAATCAGGTGGTAGGCGTCTTTGGCGTCTGCCAGTGGAACCCGGTGAGAAATGACGGGTTCCAGCTTGCCATCTCCAATCAGGTCAAGGACCTGGGTAATGTGAGTTTTACTGGCGCCGCTGGAACCTCTGATTGATGCGTCTCGGAATATCACCTCGGACAGATTGAAGCTGACCCGGCCGCCTTCGACCTCTCCGAGCAGGACCATTCTGCCGAATTGAGCCAGGCTGTTCAGGGCCGAGAAAAACACCGCGGACCCAACCGTGTCGATCACCACATTAGCTCCCTGGTCTTCGGTGAAAGCTAGGGCGAGTTCGGAGAAATCCAGTTCGCCTCCCAATATGACCTGACCCGGAGCAAAACGGTCCAGGAGCGGTAGCTTGTCTTCCGAATAGGTGGCTGCCATAACGTGCGCGCCCAACGCAGACGCGATCTGCACGGCATGGATGCCCAGTCCTCCGCCAGCGCCCGTCACAAGAACGGTTTCGCCCTCCCGCACCCGCGCCACATCCTTCAGCGCCTGGAGCGCAACGCCCATCGGACAGGCCACTATGCTCGCTTGCTCGACGGAAACGCCGTTCGGCAGCGGAATCAAGCATCGCTCTGGCAGAACGATGTACTCCGCAAAACCGCCGTTCACCGCATGTCCCAAACCCTGGCCGGTCCGACAACGGTATTCGTGACCTGCCAGACATCGGTCGCACTCGCCACAGAACACGGTTAACGTCGAGACCACGGCGTCGCCGACGGTCAACCCTTCGACGTCTGGGCCGATGGTTTCGACCACACCGGATATCTCGTGGCCCAGGATCACGTCGAGATTCACGCCTCGTCGCAATAGGCCCCGCATAATCGCAACATCGTGGCTGCATACTCCTGCCGAAGCGATTTTGACCAGCACTTCGCCGGGGCCGGGTGTCGGCGTTTCGATCTCTCGCACTTCCAATTCAGGGTCGTCACCAGGCGTGATCACATAAAGAGCTTTCAAGATTTCTCCTCAGTCTGCGGTTTCCAGATTGGCGGGCAGATATTCCGCCACGACCTTGATGGTGTCGGCTAGAGACCTCGAACGGTCAACTGTTTCCGGTGACTCCTGGGAGAATGGCGTGCTTTCCAGAAGCCTGAATATCTCGGCGGCGCCCAGATGGAAGTGGGGAGTCACGCCAGCGGAGTCGAAAGTGGCGGCAATCTCCTCCATCTCTCCGATCCACCTGCCTGCGTTGGATGGCAGTCGAGGAACGTTGCCTTCCATTCTCGATAGATTCTCGGGTTGGCTGGATGTCAATTCGGCGGCCAACTCGTCGTAGATACCCAGGGATTGGGCCGCCGTCATCATGGCGACCTGAAGGGCCGAGGTGCCCTTCGTGAAGGACGCGTAACACATCTTGACACTGGATGCTCGTCCTGCTTCGCCGCCAACATTGCGGACAGCGATTCCCTGACCGTCCAGCTCATCCATCACGCCAGCGTGAGGCCCGGATGTGTAGAAACGTGGCTCTGCCCCCTTGGCAGGGGAACTTCCAATGATGCCACCGTCGATGTAATCGCCTCCAGCCGAGGTGATGATCGTTTCCAATCGTCTCGAAGTATCTGGCGACACCGCATTGCAATCAGCGAAGGGCCTGCTGATGCCTGTCGCCCGCATAGCGTCTGCCACAGATTGAGCGACGCCCTCTGCCTGAGAGGGCACCAGAATTGACAAAATAAGGTCGGCTTCTTCAAGCATGGATTCGAGATTCGGGACCTCCCTGATATTACCAGCCTGAGCCAGTTCTCTGGTCCTTTGGCTCCGTTCGGCCAGGCACGTGATCACGTCGTATCCATGCTGGCCCAGAGCCATTCCCACACCGTGACCCATATCCCCTGGGCTGAGAATCGCGATAGTCTTGATTGCCATTGTTTGCGGCCTCCCGTCATTCAGCCGAATTTCTGTTGATGGTGTTGCGTGAGTGATTTGATAGCCGGATTATAAGTCAGCGGTGGGCAGTCGGCAATCAATCGGCGCGAGAGCGACAAACCTCGATCTTAGAATAGCGATGCCGAATCAGAAATGGAGCCGCAACGCGCTAGAATCCAGAAACGCTGGAGCATACAATCGAAGGGTTGCATGGGATTTCACAGCTTTATCGACGGAGAGGATTATGAGACTAGGGGCACACGTATCAACCGCTGGCGGGCCTGCGAAGGCCTTTGACAAGGCAGTAGAAATTGGCGCGGAAACAATCCAGATATTCGCCTCATCGCCCAGAGCATGGAAGTTCAAGATGCCTACCGACGATCAGACGGCTGAATTTCAGGATCGCGGCGAATCGACAGGAGTCGGCCCCGTATTCCTTCATGGCAGCTATCTGGTGAATGTGGGCGGATCGCCGGAAATCGTGGAGAAGTCGATAGATTGCCTGACAAGCAATCTTCTGGCGGCCAGCAAACTGGGCGCCAAGGGCGTGATTTTCCACGGAGGAAGCCACAAGGGGAAAGGCTTTGACGCCGTCTTGGAGCAGGCCGCCAGCACGCTCAATATCGTTCTTGATCAATGCCCTGACGATGTCTGGCTGATCATAGAAAATAGCGCGGGTATGGGGGCGCATATCGGGGCGTCATTCGTCGAATTGGGCAGGATGGTCAGGGCCATTGACGATGAGAGGGTCAAGATATGCCTGGACACCGAACATTGCTTCGCCGCCGGATACAATATCGCCGATTCCGAGGGCGTGAAGGCCGCTATGGAGGAATTTGACCAGGAGATTGGGCTGGATAAACTGGTTGCAGTCCACGCCAACGATGCGAAGGTCGAACATGGGTCAGGCGTTGATCGTCATGAGAACATTGGCGACGGCTATATTGGCCTCGACGGATTTGAGGTCATTATGTCTCACCCTGCATTCAGAAACGTGCCGTTCCTATTGGAAGTCCCAGGCCCCGACAAAAAAGGCCCGGACAAGGATAATGTGGACCGCCTGAAGGCTGTCCGTGAAAAGTTGGGTATTCAGGTCTGAACCTTCTGTGGGTGAGTCATATTGAAATAGAGCGGGTGACTGTTCGCATGCTAAAATTCAGTGCGCTGAATTGCGCTTAGACGGTTGCTTTCTCAGGGTTAACATCAGGCGCGCCATGACATATTCTGCGCCCATTTTGAGTGATACATAATTTGATAGACGAACGCCGATATCAAGAATATCTAAAATCCGAATTGGAAGCTGCCGCGACCTACGAAGCGTTGGCAAACGCAGAGCAGGACGAAGACCGCGCCTCAGCCTTCCGCGCCCTCATGGAGGGCGAGCTTCGACACGCCGCTCGTTGGGCGGAAAAACTGGGATTGGACTCGGATGACGTAAAGCCCAGTTCTCGCGGCCTGCGTGTCTGGACGTACCAAATAGC
>JASLRP010000049.1 GCA_030743915.1 SAR202 cluster bacterium
AACTACCGTGAGCCTGTGAAAATGGGAGCCAACGTAGGTCTTTATCAGGCCGGGACCGTGGCCGCCTACGCGACGCTGAGCGCTTCGTTCGCCGCCCGCGAGACCGGAACGGGCGAACACATCGATTTGTCGATCATGGAAACTCAGGCTGGCTCGATAGACCGACGAATGAGCATGCTTCTCGCGTATCAGTACACCGGCGAAATCAGCGTGCGTGCGGCCCAGGGAGTCGATGGCCTAGGAGGCTATCCCAGCGGGGTTTACCCCTGCGCCGATGGCTATTTCCAGATCACTGGGGGCGCGCGTTACTTCCCTCGAATCGTCGAGATGATAGGCAATCCCACGGAGTTTCAGGACCCCAGGTGGCACACTCCTGAGGCGCAAGGCGACCCGGACATGGAAGCGGAATTCGACGCCATCTTCTATCCCTGGATCATGGAGCGCACCAAATCCCAGGTGTGGGAAGCAGCCCAGAAAGCCAAGGTTCTCAGTGGTCCGTTGAACACTACAGGAGACCTGGCAAACGACCCGGTTTTTCACTCAAGGGGAGCCTTCGAAAGCGTTGACCATCCCGACGCCGGGAAGCTCACATATCCTGGCCGGCCATTCATCATGGAGCACAGCCCCTGGAGCATCCGCAGACCCGCTCCGCGCCTGGGAGAGCATACTGACGAGGTGTTGACAGAGTTGGAATACTCACAGGATGAAATCTCGCGGCTCAAGAAAGAAGGCACAGTGTGACCACGCCGAGCGACAGCGCAGGAACGCGAAAACTCCCACTCCAGGGCGTCCGAGTGCTGGACATGACCGTCGTATGGGCGGGGCCGTATTGCGCCACCTTGCTGGCCGATATGGGAGCCGAGGTCATCCGTGTCGAATCAATACAAACGATGGGTCCCCCGACTCGCGCCATTCTGGCCCGCCCCCCTGAGTCTGTAATCAAGAACGCGCCTGCATTCGCAGGCGGACTGCCCAATCGCGTGGTAGGCAAACGACCCTGGAACCGCCATCCGCTGTTTAACGCTCACGCTCGGAACAAACTTAGCATGACCGTTGACCTTCTGAGATCGGAGGGGAAGGATATCTTCAAACGGATGGTCGCAATCAGCGATGTGTTGGTGGAGAATAACCCCACCGAGACAATGGAAAAACTGGGCATATCCTACGATGAGCTTCACGAAATCAACCCAGGCTTTATCATGTTGAGGATGCCAGCCTACGGAAACGATGGGCCGTATCAGAATCACAGGTCTCTCGGCGTCCACATCGAAGGTGTGATCGGCCACACGCTCATGCGGGGCTACACGGACATGGATCCGTCGACCAACACCCAGGTGTATATGGCTGACGCAGCGGCAGGCGCTGGCGGCGCGCTGGCGGTCGCCACCGCCCTGAACTATCGAAGACTCACCGGCAAGGGACAGCGCGTCGAGCTTTCCCAGGCCGAGAACGCCCTGCCCTATCTCGGCGGCGCGTTCATGGACTATTCGATGAACGGCAGGAACGCATCGACATTGGGCAACAGGCATCCCACGGCCATTCAGGGCCTTTATCCGTGCGCCGGGGATGACCGGTGGCTCGCCATCACAATATTCGACGAACGGGACTGGGAACTGTTCTGTGAGGCCATCGGAAATCCCGATTGGGTGTCAGAGTCCAGATTCACCGACCACGCCTCCCGCAGAGCCAATCACGACGCTCTGGACGCCAATATATCCGAGTGGACAAGTCAGCAAACCAACCGCGAGGCGATGGAGGTTCTGCAATCTCACGGCGTCGCCTCAGGAACGGTCTTGAATCAAAAGGACGCCGCAAAAGACCCGCAGTACATTGAGCGCGGGATGTTCGAAGAGGCGTTCCAGGAAGATGTGGGCACTTATCGTTATCCCCGGGCTCCATTCAAAATGTCCCACAGTCCAGTGAAGATCAGGCGCGGCCCCGTGCGTCTGGGCGAGGACAACGAGTACGTGTACAAGACCCTGCTCCAACTGTCCGACGAGGAGTATGACCACCTCGTGGATTCAGGCCACATCGGCATGGATTACGCGCCCCACATTAAGTAGCGGATCCAGGCAACAAATCTCACGAAAAGCATCGGGGCGCACGTTTATGCGCCCCGATGTCTATTTACCGACTATTGCCTAGTCTTGTACGGCTGACCGTCTTCGGCGACGGACCGTCCACACGAATGCGGCTCCCAATAGTCCGGTCATGACCACCAGACCCCACGTCCCGACACCAGGAATCGGCGTGGGAGTTCCGCCTGTGTCTTGAGGCGTTCCGTCATGATCAGGACACGGCAGCACGTAGAAGAAGTGGTCCGAACCAGAGTCCTTGGTCATGCGGATATGGCCGTCGAGGGCGCTCAGTTGCACCGTCCACATTGACTGGGATGTGCTCGTTCCCACGGTAACGGTCTGCGGGACTCCCGCCGAAATGGTGGTCGTTGCGCCCGAGAATATCACCGTGCCACTGGCGTTCTTGATTGTCAGCTTGTACTGGTTGGTCTGATTTGCGCCGTTGCTGGCGCTTGCGCTGTCGGTGTTGAAGGTCAACTTGACGACCTCACCGGCATCGACGTTAATCATCCAGCTCTGTTCCTCTGCCTCGAGGTATGAAATCTCTTCCTGGCCCATCGCCAGGTCCTTGTCCTTGGAACCCAGCTTGTAGTGGTGGGCCGAGCCGGTGTAGGCCACCGTGAACGGATATCGCTTGCCGGGAATCAGGGTGAGCATCTCTTCAACTTTGGTCTCGGCGCCCTGAGTCGTGGGATGCACAACGGTTATGGTCGTCGTCGAGGCTCCCTCGTCCTTGATGGTCACGACGATTGTGCCGGTCTCGGACGAATTGACTGAAACGGCGGCCACCTTCAGCACCGTCGAGACCTGGGCGGAACTGGTTGCGCCGACCCAGATCAACTCCCAGTCGTGGGTTTGATCGCTCTCGAATATGCCGATGATGCACGAACACTCGTCGCCAGGTTCGCCGCCTGTAGGTGGCGTGCTGGTGCCCGTGCTGATGTTGCCGAAGTTGCGGCCGGTGACCACTCCTCCGCCAGGGACATTCTCGACCAGAGCGCGTCCGGTGTCCATAATCTGCCCGCGAATCTCGCCAGACGGGAACCCTTCAGTGTGCAGATTCACGTACAGGTTGCCCGCGGCCAGGTCTGACGCGGTTGTCGTGCTGACGGTCACTGTGTCAGCAACAGGCTCTGTGAACGCCGTAGACGACGCTCCAGATGCTGCGATCAGGTCCACAACTATCGATCCATTGGTCGAAGTGGCGCCCTGGTGGATGTGGAGGTTTGTTGTTGTTCCTCCCTGGATTCCCGCCCAGGTGACCTCGAACCACAAATCGCTGGTTGATGCGTTGTAGTCGATTGACGCCCACCCGGTAGCCGTGGATGTGCTGGGCGGGACCTGGCCGGCGCCAGTCAGCGCCGCGCCGTACTGCGAAGGCGCGGTCTGTTTCCAACCGGACTTTTGCACTTCGCGGATGTACTGGAGGCCCTTGGGGAGGCCCTTCAGTTCGTAGTTGCCGGCAGAATCGGTGGTCGTGGATGATTCGCCGCTGTCCAACATATGGTTGTTGTTGGCATCGTGGTAGATCGTCCAGCCACTGAGGCCCGGCTCTCCGGAGTCCATTTTGCCGT
>JASLRP010000050.1 GCA_030743915.1 SAR202 cluster bacterium
AAGTTCTCGGTCAATTTAATGATGTCGTCCGATTGTGGAGATCGAACGGTAAGGTTGGGAGTTCTATCGCGCGACATTTTGTGTTTGTCTGAACGCATCCGTCCTCACAATTATCGCCTACAATGTCTGCTACCAACGCCCCCGACGACAACGTTACACGCTGACGGATGGTTGCTGAACGTTATCAGCTACAGAGCCTGGGCCAACACCTCAACTAGGTGCATCGCGCGCTTTCCGGTGCCGTCCTGAATCTGCTGGCGGCAGGACACCCCCTCAGCGACCACGGCGAAATCTCCGGACTGGTCTCGGATGGCGGGGAACAACGTCTGCTCGCCGATGCTCATGGAGATGTCGTAATGTTCCTCCTCGAATCCAAAGGAACCTGCCATGCCGCAGCATCCCGACGGTATCTCCTCGACATTGCATCCTTCAATGGCGTTCAGCACGCTCATCGCCGAGCCTGTGCCCACCAACGCTTTCTGATGGCAGTGGCCGTGAAGCATCAGCTTGTCCGGCAATTTAGAGCCATCCAGGTCCAGAGTCGCTCCCTCTTCTTCGATGGCGTAGCGGACGAACTGCTCGACCAGCATGGTGTTCTTGGCGATAGCTTCAGCTTTGGCGCGTTGGCCCTTGCTGTCCATCATGTCCAGGTAGTCGTCGCTGAAGCTGAGTATGCAACTCGGCTCGATGCCCACCAGCTTAGCGCCCTGCTCGACGTATCGAGATAGAACGCTCACGTTGGCGCTGGCGCTGGATTTGGCCTTGTCCATCAGACCGGCAGAGAGCATCGGACGGCCACAGCACTGCACGTCGGGCACGATGACCTGGTATCCCAGGGCTTCCAGTACCTTGACCGACGCCTGTCCCAACTCCGGGTGGTTATAGTTGGTGAAGGTGTCAGGAAACAGGACCACCTGACCCCTCTCGGTGGCTGATTCTGGGGAACCGCCTCTGGCTTTGAACCATTGCGTAAAGGTCTGACTGGCGAATTTGGGAAGTTGCCGACGCGGGTCGATGCCCGCCTGAGTTCTCAGCATCTTTTTAGTGGCGCCCAGCTTGTTAGCCCAATTAGATACCGGCGCGAACATAGAACCCCACCGGCTCAAACTCGCGATGTTGCCAAATAGCTGATTTCGCAGAGGGTATCCGTTGGCTTGATGGTACTGGTTAAGAAACTCATACTTGATCTTCGCCATGTCCACATTCGAGGGACACTCGGCCATGCAGCCTTTGCACTCCAGACATAGGTCAAGAACCTGATAAAGCCGCTCGCTGGTGAACGACTCGGCAGGCAGGGCTCCGGACATGGCGGCTCGCAGAGCGTTGGCTCGCCCTCTGGTGGAATGTTCCTCGTCCCGTGTAACCATGAAGGATGGGCACATCGTCCCGCCCAACACCTTGCGGCACGCGCCCTGGCCGTTGCACATCTCGATGCTGTGGGCAAAACTGCCTTCCTGATCAAAGTGAAATCCTGTCTCCACGGGGATAGTTCGGTAAGTCGGGCTGATGCGGAGGTTTTCCGTCATCGGCGGTGAATCCACGATCTTGCCGGGATTCATTATGCCATTGGGATCGAAGGCCTGTTTGACCTCACGGAAGGCATCGTAGAGTTGAGTCCCGAACATCTTCTCGTTGAATCCGGAGCGCACCAGGCCGTCGCCATGCTCTCCGCTCATGGAGCCGCCGAACTCCAGCACCAGGTCACTGATCTCCTCAGCGATGCCAACCATATGGTCAACACCGTCCTGGCGTTTGAGGTCAATCAGCGGGCGAATGTGCAAGCATCCGACGCTGGCGTGACCGTAGTAGCCCGCCTCGGTGCCGTGGTTTTTGACGATTTCATCGAATCGTCTGACAAACTCTGGCAGGACTTCTGGCGCGACGGCAGTGTCCTCAACGTAAGGTAGAGGTTTGGCGTCTCCGGGGACATTCATCATCAGGCCCAAACCGGCTTTGCGCACATCCCAGACCTTGTTCTGCTCCGTCGGGTCCATCAAGCGAACAAAGGAATAGCCAAGCCGATCTTTCTTGATTCGGTCTTCGAGCCTGTCGAGCTTGGAAACCACCTCAGCCTCGGTGTCGCCGACCATTTCTATGGCCAAAAGAGCCTCGGGGTCGCCGTCGATGAAATCGGTGATTCGGGAGTATGCCAGGTTGCTCTTGGCCTGTCGCAGGATCATGCTGCCGATAAGCTCCACCGCCGATGGTCCCATCTCCAGGACTGCGACCGTAGCCTCCATGGATTCGATCAATTCACTACAGTGCAGCACTCCCAGGGCTGTGACTTTGGGCCTGGGCACCAGCCTTAGCTTGGCTTCGGTAATAGTAAGCAGTGTGCCCTCTGAACCGACGACAAACCGGGCCATGTTGAAATCGGACCCGCCCACGAACTCGTCCAGGTTGTAACCAGACACGCGGCGCTGAATCTTGGGATAACGGGCCAAGACTTCGTCTCGGTTAGCATCGCCAATCTCGAACAGCTTGCGATAGATATCGCCCTCTAATCCCGAAGCCCGCATTCTGGATTCCAAAGCCGCGCCGCCCAGTTGAGAAAATCGTGTGGTCTGGCCGTCGGATAAAACCACGTCCATCTCGTGAACGTTATCGACGGTCTTTCCCCACATGATGGAGTGGGCGCCGCAGGAGTTGTTGCCCAGCGCGCCGCCGACATTTCCTCGGCTGCTGGTGCTGGGGTCTGGCGAGAACAGCAGGCCAGTGGGCCTGAGCTGGTGGTTCAGCACGTCCAGAATGATGCCCGGCTGAGTCCTGACCCATTGCTCCTCTTCGTTCACTTCGACGATGTTCCGCATGTATTTGGAGAAATCCATGACGATGGACTGCCCGACGGTCTGTCCGGCCAGGGAGGTGCCCCCGCCCCGAGGAAGAATGGTGACATTGTGGCGGTTGGCAGTTTCCACCACGGCGATGACATCTTCGGCGTTTCTGGGAATCACAACGCCAATGGGTTCGATCTGGTAAATGCTGGCGTCGGTGCTGTACAGCGCTCGGGACATCTTGTCAAAACGCACCTCGCCAGAAACCTGCCTGCTCAGATCGTCAACTAACGACCTGGTATCCGACTCGCTCACCTGGGATGTCATGTTTTTCTTGCTCCATTCATCGGATTATTGGATTGCAACATAGGTCGGTGACGCGCCATTCGAGGCGTCATTTTTCGAGGCGTCGCCCGCAAAGCATGATACACGACATCCGGAATTGGGGATATTTCGAGCAAAATAAAAGGCCGCTGACGCGGCCTATATTTTCTTGCTGAAAAGACTCTTCCTGGTTTGCTCAAACAATCTCCAGGATTTTGTAGTCGACGGTCCCACGAGGCGTCACTGCTGCGACTTGCTGTCCGGCCTGTTGTCCCAAGAACACCTTGCCAAGAGGCGACACGTCGGATATTTTCGACTCCAGTGGGTTGGCTTCTGAGGCGTCTACGACGGTGTATCGGAACTTTTTGCCGGACTTGACGTCCTGGACCCAAATGGCCGCGCCGCGCCTCACTGTCATTGATTTGGACTTTCCACTTTCATCAATGACAACTGCTTTTATTAGTGTGCTTTCAATCTCTCGGATTCGAGCCTCAACCTGGCCCAACTGTTCACGCGCGGCTTCCAGGGGAGAGTTCTCGCGGACATCTTTGTCTGCCGCTGCTTTCTGAATCTCCAACGCCAACGGAGCGCGTTGGCTCTTGAGATCAGCCAACTGGGTGACTAGTTGGCTGTGACCCTGAGAGGTCAACTCAACCTGATCGTTATCGACGACCTGCCCGCCTGTGGTCTTGCGCGTCCTAGCTTTGCGGACTCTGACGTGCTGGGCGAGGTTGATTTCTATGATGCCTTTTTTGCGCACA
>JASLRP010000051.1 GCA_030743915.1 SAR202 cluster bacterium
GGGTGCGTAACGAGAATTACAATATCGAAAAATTGTCTCAGGAATTAGGCCTGGCGGCCACCTGAGCGAAGGTTTCAGAAAAACTGACAGTTCAGAATAGAAGGAAAACATAAATGGCAAGATACAAAGACGCTGTCTGCCGCCAGTGCCGCAGAATAGGCGAAAAGCTGTTCCTCAAAGGCGAGCGGTGCTATTCGCCTCGTTGCGCCGTGGAAAAACGACGTCGGCCGCCGGGAAACTCTAACCCCAGGCGGCGCAGGCCGTCAGATTGGGCAATTCAGCTCAAAGAAAAACAGAAGGCCCGGTTCACCTATGGTGTCCTCGAGCGGCAGTTCAGGCGCTACTTTGACATGGCGCGGGAAAGCTCTGGAGCGACCGGAGACAACTTGATCCAAGTCCTGGAATCTCGACTGGACAATGTTGTTTATCGACTGTCCTTTTCTGAGTCCAGAAAACAGGGCAGGCAACTGGTCAATCACGGTCACTTTAAGGTGAATGGGCGCAGGATGGACATTCCTTCATACCTGGTCAAACCCGGCGATGTCATCGAATGGAAACGCGCAGGAAACAACGGCTCGACTCCTGAGTATATTCAGATTCTGACCGACGGCCTGCCCAAGCGTCCGGTTCCCAGTTGGCTGCGGCTCGACGTCCCAAATTTGAGCGGCGAGATTGTCACCGTGCCCCATGTTTCAGAAGTGAACACCAACATCGAAGCTCGACTCATCGTGGAATTCTATTCCAAGTAGCCCAGACACCTATAGGAGTATCACGTATGGTATTGGACCTGCAAAGCTTCGCCAGCCCAGACACAATTGAAGAAGAAGAAGAGATAATACCGGATCCGTCAATCACGGTTGAGGTGTCTGAAGATCGCTACGGCAAATTCATAATCGAACCACTGGAGCCCGGTTATGGCGTCACCCTGGGCAATCCGCTGAGGCGCGTGCTGTACAGCGGCCTTGAAGGGACCGCCGTAACGTGGGTAAAAATTGAGGGCGTGCAACACGAATACGCCACGATTCCACAGGTAAAAGAACAGGTCACTGAGATTCTGCTGAACGTCAGGGGAATTCGCCTGCGTTCTGAAGTCGACCGACCCGGCAAGCTCCGATTGGAAGTTGCGGGCGAAGGCGAGGTATCCGCCGGTGACATCATGGCGTCTGCGGATTTCGAGGTTGTGAACCCCGAACTGCATATCGCGACTTTGAATGGCTCGGATGCCAAGCTCTCCATCGAACTGAACGTTGAGCGAGGCAAGGGCTATCAGGTCGCCACCGAAAACGAAGGCCAGCCAATCGGCGTTCTGCCGGTTGACGCCATTTTCACCCCAATCGACAAAGTCAGCTACAACATCGAGCGCACCCGAGTCGGCCAGCGCACGGACTTTGAGCGCCTGGTCCTCCAGGTGTGGACCGATGGCTCAAAAATTCCAGTCGATGCCATGAGGCAGGCCGCGAACATACTGGTCAACCAGTTCTTCATGTTCGCCAACGCTCAACAGCAGTCCGAGGAATCCGCCGATGGGCCGCCTGTAGTGCTGAAGATTCCCGCCGAGCACTACAACGTGCCGGTGGAGCGTCTGGACCTCTCATCCCGCACCTTGAACTGCCTGAAGAGGGCCGGCATCAACAAGGTCGGCGAGGTGCTGGAGATGACCAAGCCAGAGCTATTGCGTATCCGCAACTTTGGCGAGAAATCTTACGACGAACTGTTTACCCAGATGCGTGACATGGGCCTACTTCCTCCAGATATGGACCCGGAGAACACAGACGCCGAAGGCGAAGAAGCCGAGGCCGAATTGGCCGGCGCAGAAGCAAATTCCGACTAACAGGAGCAGGCAATGAGGCATCGCCTCTCAGGAAATAAACTAAACCGTCCCACCGCGCACCGAAAGTCGATGCTGCGGGGTATGGTGACGGCCTTAATCCAGAACGAATCCCTGCAGACCACCGAGGCCAAGGCCCGTGAGGCCCGCAGGATGACCGAAAAGATGATCACCCTGGGCAAGAAAGGGAGCCTGCATCACAGGCGGCAAGCCGCCGCTGTGGTCGTGGGGGACGACGCTGTCAGAAAACTCTTCGGAGAACTGGCCGAGCGTTACTCTGACCGCCCCGGAGGATACACCCGGATGTACAAGCTGGGGACTCGCAGGGGCGACGCGGCTGAAATGGCGGTCGTGGAACTGGTCGGGTAAGTGTGATTGTTGAGGCAAGAACATTCGACTTGCGCTCATAATCGAATACGAGGGCACGAACTACCACGGGTTTCAGTACCAGGAGAACGCCCCCTCGATTCAGGAGCAAATTGAAAAATCGATAAAAGCGCTGACCGGCGAAACCCTTCGAGTGAAGGCCGCCGGACGCACTGACACGGGCGTCCATGCACTGGGACAGGTTGTGGCCTTCGACACAGAGTCGGACCATCCACCGGAGACCTTTCTCAAGGCTATGAACTCTCGCCTGCCTGACGACATTGCCGTGAGAGCGGCGTATCGGGCAGGCCCGACGTTTGACCCGCGACGGCACGCCATGAGCCGGAGATACCGATTCACGCTGGTTAACAGCGATGTTCGGTCGCCTGTTAGACGTCTGACGACATGCCAGGTCCGTGACAAGCTGGATACAATGCTGATGACTCGGGGAGCGAAGATGCTGGAAGGCATCCACGATTTCGCTCGGTTCGCCGGTCCGCTGGAACGTCAGGGGGCCAGCACGGTGAGAGAAGTGTTCTCCTCCAGAATTGAAGAACGCGAAGATGAAATAATATTTGAGGTTGAAGGCAGCGCCTTCTTGCCTCATCAGGTCCGGCGCATGGCCGGAGCATTGGTGGATCTGGGCAGAGGCGTTCTGTCCATCGAACAATTGAAACAGATGATTGAAGGGGATGACATCGGCGTGGCCTCCCGGTCACTGCCCCCACAGGGGCTTTGCCTGGTCGAGGTAAAGTACGCTGACTTCCCTCCAAAGGTTGGTGAATGAAATGGCAATTAGCTCAAAGCCATACGAGACCAAGGCTTCAGACCTGAAGCCTGCGTGGCACGTGATGGACGCCGAGGGCAAAACCCTGGGCCGGTTCGCTTCGGAGATCGCAACAAAATTGACCGGCAAGGACAAACCCATCTACGTTCCGCATCTGCTCTGCGGCGATTATGTGATCGTGACTAACGCTGAGAAGATTCACACAACGGGAAACAAGCGCGAACAAAAGCGCTACTACAGGCACAGTGGATACATGGGCGGTCTGAAAGAACAGACGCTTGAACAGATGATGGACCGGACCCCGGACCGGGTCATCAAAGCAGCTGTCAAAGGCATGCTTCCCAAATCTGCGTTGGGCCGAAAGATGCTATCCAGGCTTAAGATCTATTCAGGAGCCGATCACCCTCACGAGGCGCAAGTCGGCGCATCGTCCGAATAATCAGGAGTAATTGATGGTCCAGAATACCGAGGAGCACTACTACTACGCCGTGGGCAAGCGAAAAAACGCTGTGGCTCAAGTGCGGCTGTATACGGACGGCGGTCCGGTCATCGTGAATGGCAAGCCTATGGAAGAAGCATTCCCGTGGGACACGTGGCAGCAGACAATTAACGAGCCATTCGCCGCAACCGAAACCCAGGGGCAATTCAGGATTGTCGCCAAGGTCAAGGGAGGCGGAGTCGTCGCCCAGGCCGGAGCTTTGCGTCATGGCATTGCCCGCGCGATCCAGATTGCGATCCCGAGTCTGAGGACTCCTCTCAAGAGGGCCGGTCTGCTGACTCGCGACGCCCGGGAGAAAGAGCGCAAGAAGTACGGCCTCGCCCGCGCTCGCAAGGCCAAGCAGTGGACCAAGCGCTAGCTTCGGGGACCAATCACAATTGAAATCACCCATAACGGCAGGCTGATGGTCTGCCGTTACTGGTTTCTGGAAATAGCTTCCGGCGCGCCTACTTGCGCCGCTTGGAGTCGCGTGACTTCATCCAGTCCTTGTGATCAGGCACTTCCTCCCCGACGACATACAGGAAGTAGTAACAACCCATATTGCCCATGAATTTGAACTGCTTCCGCATATCCTTCACTCTCGACTCGAAGCTGTCCTGTGAGCGCAGATAGTTCTTGAACCCGCCGTGTTCTTCGTCGAGATCAATCATCTGTTGAGCATTGTGGACGATGGCCGCCAACTTCCGTCGATTCCGAATGACCCTCGTGTCTTGGGCCAACTCCTCCAGATCGTCGGTCGAGAGAGTTGCCACCGCGTCAATGTCGAAATTCCGCATCGCTTCTCGGAGTTGTGGCCACTTGGATTCGACGACTTTCCAGGAGATTCCAGTCTGGAACACGGCTTTGCTCATGACTTCAAGATAGTCGCCGAGCGTATTGACTTCGATTTGGGTCGGAGCTTGCATCTCTGGCAAATGTTGCCTCCTTCAAGTCAGGTTTGATAGATTTTGTTCCATACATGACCTTCATCGCTAGCTGCGCAGAGCGCATGTTCTGATATAATCTTCATGTTCCTCAAATGACTAATTCAAAATCAAAAGGCAAAAACGCCGCCAACTCCGCTGGCCGTCTCTCCATGTCTGCGGAGAATTATCTGTTGTCCATATATCGCCTGGATGAAGAGGACACCCGCGTTACCCTGACGGCGCTGTCCGAACATCTGAAAACTTTGCCTGTTGACGAGGGGATGGGAACATCGCTGCCGTCAGTGGGAGGGATGATTCGGAGGATGGTGCGAGAAGGACTATTGGAGAGCACGCCTCAAAAAGATGTCGTGCTTACCACTTCCGGACGCAAGTCTGCCGAGGAAATTGTGCGCAGACATCGGCTGGCTGAACGACTGGTGGTCGATCTACTGGGATTGGACCTGCACTTAGCCCACATTGAGGCCCATAGACTGGAACACGCTATCTCGCCCGTTCTGGAAGAGAAGATCGTGGACGCTCTGGGAAATCCGAAAACCTGCCCTTTTGGGCACCCCATTCCTGGGAGCGGGTACAAGGGAGATAACCGCGTGATGCCGCTGGGTCGGGCCTCGGATGGGGACCGGTTGATAATCGACTCCGTTCCTGAAGATGATCAGGCCCTACTGGAATATCTGGTTGGGAATCATCTGATCCCTGGACAGACAGTCACCGTGAAGGAGACCGCCGCGACCCGAGGTGTCATCACGCTGGACTGCGATGGCAACGAGGTGGTGTTCAGCTACGATGTCGCGGCAAAGATTCGGGTCTATCCGGCGGACTGAACCTGCCCACGCGGGCAACATCGGTTTACCCCTGATCGTGCTTGGCAACCCACTCCCAGAAAGCATCGGCCCGCGCGCCGCCGTCGGGCAGTGAAGGGTCGATGACGCACCGACAGCTTCGGGTGTAGGAACCGATTACCTGCAACTCGCTTCGATGTTCATCCCATCGCCAAGGGGAACCGTCGGCGGTTCGGAATGCCTTCTCGCACAGGTCACGAGTCACGGGCACCGCTTGAGCAAACCTGCGGGAATTATCAGACCCGAAGAATGCCCAGAAACGGTCCCAGTTTTCGGGATTGGCCACTCCTCTCCGGACATGAGCGTTGTTCCGAAACCTTTTCAGAAGTATCTCAGTAGGTTCCATCTGAACGTCTCTCAACCCCTCGGCGGGATCGGAAATCTCAAGATAACCGGCGAGGTAGAATCCGTAGCGTTTGGTCGGGCCTTCGGCGTTCCATTCCTCCATGCGGGCGATGAAAAATAGGAGATCGCCTTGCTCAAGCTGTTTCAATGACGCCCCCCTGGGCGTAGTTTCGCAGTTATCGCCGTACGTGAACGTTTCGAATTCAGGGTCGTTGTGTGCGGCCCGGTCCCACAATCTCTTGGGAATGTATCTCAGTAGGTCTTCGGAAGGTCGATAGTGCGAGCGCAGGTCTCGATAGCGAACCGCGTGAGGAGGCGGAATGTCAGGTGTTTCGGGTATCGGCAGAAACTCGAATCTTCTATCCGGGAAGATTGGGCTGGCAAACCGGTGACTGGCGTTGGCGCCCACGTTTGCTAGGAAAATCCGACCGCTCATCGAACACTCGACTCCGATTCTGTGATGGACAACTCGACCTCGGCCATCACTTCGGTATCGGTTTCATGCTCTGAAGCGAATTTCAGATGTCCCAGCGCGACCTCACCCCCGATGCGGCCCAATGCCCATGCAGCGTGAAGACGCACCACCAGGTCATCGTGGACCAGGGCCTTGCTCAGCGCGGGTACGGCCCTCGCGTCCCCGAGGTTGCCAAGAGCGACGCACACGTTGCGCTGGAGACCCACCCGCTTGGCCCGTTTGATTGGACTATTGCGGAAGCGCTCTCGAAACTCTTCGTCACCCAATTCCAATAGCGGCAGGAGTTCGGGAGCGTCGAAGTCGTGTCGCTTCTGGAACGCCGGATCGAAACCCGTGGCCGTCTTCCGGTTCACAGGGCACACATCCTGGCAAATGTCGCAACCGAACGCCCAATCGCCCATGAGAGGCCGAAGCTCCCTGGGTATGACGCCTCGAAGCTCGATGGTCAGGTAAGAGATGCACCTTCGGTTGTCCAGCACGTAAGGCGCGACGATTGCCCCGGTCGGGCAGTCGTCGATACATCGCACGCAATTGCCGCAGGTTTTCTTCAGCGGGGCGTCTGGCCGCAACCCGACGTCGGTGATGACCTGCGCAAGGAAGACCCACGAACCGTGGCTGGGCGTCAGAATATTGGTATTCTTGCCAAACCATCCAACTCCGGCGCGTTCGGCAGCGGCCCTGTCGTTCATAGGCCCATCATCCACAAACACCCTGGCCGAGGCGGCATGGCCCAGAATATCGGGCAGTCCATCGACGAATGTTCGGAGCCGTTTCTTTATTACCTTATGGTAGTCATCTCCTCGGGCATATCGGGCAATTTTGCCAGTCAAACGCGCGGATGTTTGCTCGTTTCGAGATTTACCGACGCTCGCATCCGACGATGTGTTGTAGCTAACAGCGAGAGAAATTACCGAGCGCGCGCCTTCGAGCAAGACCAGCGGCCGGTTCATCCGATGAACACGCTCCAGGTTGTACCACGGAAGGCCGTCCATCAGGCCATCCCGAACACGCTGACTGGCGGCCTGCTCATCGCGCTCGAACGGCTCGGCGGTCGTGATGCCCACCAGGTCAAATCCCAACCCCAGGGCGCTATCTTTGATTTGCGACTCTACTGACATTTCTTATTCCAGTTCATCAAGGCTGCAAGATTTGGGGTCATTGTATTCGGAAAATAGATGCAATTGTTAGACAATATCATGTGAGAGGATTCAATATATCATCAAAATGATGTTGACCGATCCGATGAATCCCCCCTATGATGTGATAATACCATCGTCAAGAGGCGGTTTGATGGCAGATGAAAAGCTACACGTAGAGATCGAATACTGCCAGGATTGAGGCCACGCGCTCAGGGCCGCCTGGATGGCGGGCGACGCGTTGTCCAGGGTGGGCGAGAGCATCGCGACATTCACCCTTATCCCTGGTGAGCATGGCAAGTTCGATGTGCGGATAGATGGCGAGTTGATCGCCTCGCACCAGCATCTTCCCGACACGCACCTGTTCCCAGACCTTCAGGACCTCATGGAGGCTCTCAACCAGCGTATAAGCGGATAGCAAATCGTTCTAAGCGGTAAGCGCTTTGCCTTGACCAAAAGAAATCGTATTTGCTATATTCACCCAAATTCCATTTCTGGGGGTAATTTATCTATGGGAGTTCCTCAATTCAAAGAGATACGACGAGCTTACGGATTTGACGAAGTAGCGATTGCCCCCGGCTCGGTGACGATAAACCCCGAGATGACCAGCACTGACTTTTCCGTCGATGGGATAACGCTGTCTACTCCGATACTGGGATCAGCGATGGACGCCGTCGCGTCTCCCAAATTTGCATCGACCATGGACGAGCTGGGTGGAATGGCGGTGATGAATCTGGAAGGAGTGCAAACCCGATACGACGACCCTGACGGGATGCTCGATGAGATTGTCCAGTCGCCTGAGAAGAGCGTAACCACACTTCTACAGAAAGTATACTCCGCGCCCATC
>JASLRP010000052.1 GCA_030743915.1 SAR202 cluster bacterium
ACATCCTGCTGGCCGACGAGGTGAACAGGACAGGCCCCCGCACTCAGTCGGCCCTGCTTGAGGCGATGGCCGAGGGACAGGTCAGCGCCGACGGCAAGATGTACGGACTTCCTGACCCGTTCATGGTCATCGCAACCCAGAACTCCATGGAAAGCCACGGAGTCTTCCCCCTGCCCGACTCCCAGTTGGACAGGTTCTTGATAAAGATGAGCCTCGGACTGCCTACCGCCGAGCAGGAGTTGGAGATTCTGTCCCGAACCGAACACGGCATGAAACAGGCAGAGTGCGTTTTGACCATTGAAGACGTTAAGGACATGCAGGACTACGTCAACGCGGTCGAAGTGGCCGTGCCTGTGAAGGAATACATGGTTCAGCTATCCAGAGCGACCAGGGAACATCCGTACATCTCCAGCGGCGTCAGTCCCAGGGGAACAGTCCTGCTCCAGCGCGCTTCCCAGGCGTGGGCGGCGATGGAAGGGCGCATATATGCTGTCCCAGAGGACGTCAAACACGTCGCGCCGATGGTGCTGCCTCACAGGATGGCTGTTCGCGCCGCCGGACAGGTCGATGCCGAAGAGTTGATACGAGAGATACTCGACACGGTGAACGTCCCGCTGTAAAGCGAGAACAAGCGGTATCAATCGAGGACACGCCAAGCTACATGCACAACACGCGAAGGGCCGAATTGCGTCTCTGTCCGTGGGATGAGGTTGAATGATTACAGGCAAAGGAGTCGGAATAGCGCTGGTGGCCGTCTTTGTGTTCATCCTCGTGAATGTCACAAGGGTGGGCTGGCTGCTGTTGTTCGATTCTGTGCTCTGGGGTCTCATAGCCCTGTCCGCAATAATCCCCTGGCTGGCCATCGGCAAGCTGGAGGGCAAACGTCGAATTATTCGGTGGGAGGGAGACCAGAGCCTGTCCGGCCCGATGGAAGGGGAGGTCGTCGAAGTCGGCATTGACCTCCACAACCGGGGCATGCTCCCGATGGCCTTTGGGACCGTTGACTACAACCTGGACGGTCAGCCCTCTGAAGACAAAGAGCATCGGCTGTTCGTGGCGTGGATGGGCAGAGGAAAAGGGACGTCGAATATCGCCAATGTTGTGTATCCAAAGCGCGGCCTGTACAAACTGGGCAAGATGATTGCCCGCAACAGCGCGCCATTTGGCCTGTTTCGGCGAAAGCACACCCTGAACGAAACAACCCAACTGATGGTCCTGCCGAAAGCGTATCCTGTGGAACGGCTCCAGGTCATAGGATTGCAGGAGCAGTCTGTCGCCATCGCCAAACCCGCGAGAGTCGGCGAGCAGGTCATCGGCTCAAGGAACTACCATCCCGGCGACCCGTGGCACCACATCCACTGGCGCAACACCGCTCGCACTGGTCAGCCCCAACTCAGAGAGTTCGAGACCGAGTCCGACCGCTCCATAACCATCTGCTTTGACGGCTCTGCGGGACAATCGGACACCGAAGGCGCAGAGGAGATCTATGAAGACTCCATCCGGGTGGCCGCCAGCATAGGCGTGGCAGCCTGCTCGTCAGGCGCTCAGGTGCGAGTTGTCTCAGGCGAAACAGACATTACAACCGGGGACAAGAACCATCTTCTCGAAACCCTGGCGATGATGGATAGGCGCGGAACTGCAACATTGTCCGACCACCTGGATAATGTAGGATTCGGCTCGGCGATTGCCATAGTCTCTGCCCGAGACTACCGGGGAATCGGAGCGGCGCAGTCGTTCGGGACCGCCAGGAGCGGACTGACGATGTTCGCGATGCACGGCTATGGCAGCAAAGACATGGAACGAGACACATCTGGCGACTCTCTGTCGGACGCGGGCGTCACGGTAATTGCCTGTCACGCGGGAGATGTCGGCTCTGCGCTGGCCGAGCTTTAGGAGGACGGGGTCGGGAAGATGCCACTGGTGATAAAAGACCTGGAGACCGAAGAAGGCGCCGTGCAGAGTGTCCGACGAACACTGGGCTGGATGAACCGTCGACGGCGAGAACACGCCGAGCGGGTCGAGCACAGGTTCTCCCTGCGCATGATCGTTCTGGCCATCGGGCTTTGGACGGCCCTGACCCTCGGTTGGGTAGGCTCCCCTGCCTGGGTGTGGGTTGGCGGCGCGCTGGTCCTATCGACAGGCCACGCATATAGCTGGAGGTACCGAGGGCAGAGATCGGTGATTCGCGCCCTGTTGATTGCGACGGCTATCGTGGCATCGCTGCCGCTGGTCCCTCAGACCGTCGAGTCGGGCACCACCGGAAACTGGCTGCCTGCGGCCCACTTCATGCTGATGTTCCAGGGCATCGCCAGTTTCGAGCTTCGCACCCGCGTTGGCCTTTACGCCTCGATAGTGCTGAGCGGTGTCGTCCTGTTCTTCGCCACCCAGCAGGCTCTGGACCCCATATACGGCGTGTTCCTGACCGGATTCACGGCGCTGGTTCTGGCGTTCCTGGCAATGGCTTTTCTGGTTGATCAGGTTGAACGCTCGGACGTCCACTGGTTCAAGACAAGGTTCGGATTCGCCGGATTCTGGATCGCCGTGCTGATCGCCTCCCTGAGCCTTTCGACTCTGGCATTCTTGATTCTGCCCAAAGATTTCATGGACCCACAAAACGGCTTGCAGGGCGCGGTCCTGCCGTTGAGAAGCTCTGGCTCGTTCGACGGACAGGCGCCAATTCCCGATTTCAACACTATCGCGGCGGCTCTGCCTCAGACATCTGCGAGCATGCCGCCAACTCAAGACTCCCAGTCAGGAGATGATTCAGGAAGCGGCGGCAGTGAGCAATCGTCTCAGAACGGCGAGAACGGCGGCACGCCATCGCCAGATAGTCAGATTGACGAGAATTCTCAAACCCTGGGGCCTCCGGTATTCGGCGGAATCAATAGCGGCAGCGGTTTCGATCCCGAAGACCCTGAATCGAAGCCCGATGATGAAGATGTAGTTATGCAGGTCCGCAGTCCCGTCCTGACCTACTGGAAGGGGCAGATATTCGACAAATTCAACGGCTCCGGGTGGCAACAGGATGACGCATTCAGAATCGTGCGGCAGAACGGCGAAGACTCGGTTGTGTTACAGGCAACCCAGACAGGACGGCAGCCCATCGGCCCGCTCTACCCCCAGACCTTTTTCATATTCGACGAACCCGCCGAAGGCACGCTGTTCACCGGATACGCGCCGCTGTCGGTGGTCGTGCCTTCGGATGACGAAGGAACGCCAAAGCTGAAAGAAGGCTCGTCCTACCGCGTAATATCGACGTTCCCCGACTTCACCAGGGACGCCCTGGACAGGGCGCGGGCCAACTCCCGGCTCAACATTCGATACCACGAAGTTCCCGAGCACATGACTGGCCTCACTCAACTGGCGACAGAGATAACCGGACTCGCCTACACCGACCTGTCGCGCACTCAGAGAATCGTCAGCTACCTGGACACCCAGTACGAGTACGACCAGGAGGCCCGAAACCAGCTTCAACTCAGCGCAGACCCGTTGGATTTCCTGAGCGATCAGGACAAAGGGACCAGTATGGACTTCGCCACGGCGTCGGTCCTGTTGGCCCGCGCCTCGGGAATCCCGGCCCGGCTGGTTTCAGGCTACCTGCCGGGGCAGTTGGACCCGCTGTCAGGCACGTACGTCGTTCGTCACAGCGACGCTCACGTGTGGGCAGAGATATACTTCGACGGCATCGGATGGGTGCCCTTCGACAGCACGCCCCGACCTGAAACGGCCGGATTCGGAACCGGCGGAACTCGCAGAAGTCCGTTATCCAACTCGGTGTTCCGCACCAGTCTCGCTCTGAACGTTTACGACGCGGTGAGCGAGTCGCCCAACAAGCTCAACGACCTGCTCAACCAGGCCAACGCGGGGTCAATGGCTCTGATCTTGCTGGGGGCCGTGATAAGCTTCGGCAGCTTTACCGTGCTGGCCTTCCTGTTCATCCGCAGTCGTCGAGGCCAGTCCGGGCTGGCGTACTCCCGAATTGAGGGCGATGGCCGCGAGGAGATGCTGAAAATCCGCAAACGCATCGACCGGATGCTGGCAAAGGCAGGACTCGGCGCCAAAACTCCGTCAGACACCATCGGTGAGCGTTGGGACGCCGCGACATGGCTCAACGAGCGAGGCATCCAGGACTTGCACTGGCTCAAACAGGCGGCCTGGGCTGCAGCATACAACCCCGCGCCCTTCGACGCTGGCCTGGTCTCCGAAGCTCGCACCCGCCTAGAACGGGTGAGGCAAGACTTGCAGTCCAGACCTGAACCGTCGTAGAAGTCAAGCGGTCAGGTTTAAGCCTGTGGCAAACGTCGTGATCAGTGCATGCAACCCCCACAAAGCGTCGCAACATTCCAATAGAAGTCCCAATGGCGCTATTAAATACAACCCGTATCGTATATCATCGAGTGATAGCTATATAATCGCTCCAAAATCCGTAACAACGCTATGGTTATTATGTTGATTGCGCTTGACAACTCGTTTGTCCCTCACACATTCTTTCGTCGAGGTTTGACCTTGCGCTCGATATCATTTGTGGTTATGGCAGCAATCTGCGCAGCCGTGGTCGCGGCATGTTCGGGCGCAGAATCCACGACCGATTCCCCGACCTCACCGCTAACATCCAGAGCCAGCCACGAAGCTGACATCCAAGAGGCGGTGTTCCGATACCAGTTTGCGCAAGATGAATTCGCCCAATCCCGCTATCAAGTCTATTTTCTGGCCTTTGAAGGAAACGCACGATTCACAAACCGCGACCCTGACGACGTGTTTATGAACCGTTTCGATGGGCATCAACCGCCGGTGCGGAAGGCGTCCGTGGTAGCAGCGGATATCATGAACGGAGTTTTCGACAAAGTCACCGGAGAGCGGGGAATTATATTCCAAGTTGCCAAGATATCGTGGGCCAACGATGGAGGGGTTGAGGTAGAAGCTTCAATCACCCTTAGCCGCATTGGAGCAACCGGGCACAAGTATCGAGTTGTGTTGGACGATGATAAGTGGTCGGTGTTGGAGAA
Organism: SAR202 cluster bacterium; assembly: GCA_030743915.1. Classification (GTDB taxonomy): domain Bacteria; phylum Chloroflexota; class Dehalococcoidia; order Lucifugimonadales; family UBA1123; genus UBA1123. The sequence continues at coordinate 5,007 of JASLRP010000052.1, forward strand.
AGTTCTGCACTGGGCCACTTAGCTAATCTGATGGTGAATTAAAAGATTGCGTCAGTCGAAGGTGCTCAACACGAGATTGAAGAGTAATTACATGTCACGCGATCCACGTGTTTTGCACAGGATGTTTCACATTGTCTGGGTCACCAGTGTCATAGCTCTGGCAGTGGCGTGCAATACTTCGAACTCCGATTTGTCAGATACGGTTCAACCTACGACACCTGAACCTCTCGCAGGAGTTGGGCAAACACCAGTTCCGACGATATCTCAAATCCCGATACCGGACCCAGCCTCAGCATCGGGAATTGCATCCCGAGATGACATCCGAGAGGCGGTGTTCCGATACCAGTTTGTACATGATTGGCCCCTGGAATTCCCTGCAGAGTTCTATTTTTTGGCAATTGAAGGGCGCTCACGTATCACGGACCGTGACCCTGACGACGATTTCATGCGCCGTTTCGCCGGACACCAACCTCCAGCACTGAAGGTGTCTGAAGTGGCGGATGACTACCTAAACGGGGTCACTCACAAGGACACGGGGGGACGCGGCCTCATATTCAGAGTGACCGAAATTACTTGGGTAACTGGCAGTGAAGTGACGGTCGAAGGCTCAATGTATTACAACGGTGTGGCGGCGGCAGGGCACCAGTATCGAGTTGTGTTGGACAACGGAGTATGGACGGTGGTCGAGGACGCCACGCATGGCATATCGTAGGGCGTCAGGCGGCGTTTGGAATATCCCATGATTAACAAGCATGATCGCAATTCGGCAAAGTATCGTTCACGCGCTTTGGGTATTGTGACACATGCTATTTGGATCACCTGTGTGATAGCTCTAACGTTGGCCTGCAATTCTTCGAAATCCGATTTGTCAGATACGGTTCAATCTACGACACCTGAACCTCTCGCAGTTGAGCAAACACCAGTTCCGACGATATCTCAACTCCCGATACCGGACCCAGCCTCAGCATCAGGAATCGCGTCCCAAGATGACATCAGGGAGGCGGTGTTCCGATATCAGTTTGAACACTTCTGGTCCTTCATCCCTCCCCCTGAATTCTATTTTCTGTCGATTGAGGGACGCTCACGTTACTCTGACAAAGACCCAGATGACGCATTCATGAGCCGTTTCAACGGACATCAACCCAAGGTGGTAAAAGTATCTCAGGTGGCGGCGGAGGTCGTGATGGCTGGAGTCACTCACAAAGTCACGGGAGGACGCGGGCTGATATTCAGAGTGACCAAAATCACCTGGATTACTGGAAGCGAAGTGATGGTTGAAGGTGAAATATACGGCAGCGGCGTGTCGCGGGCAGGGCACGAGTATCGAGTGGTATTGGACAACGGAATATGGACAGTGATTGAAGATATTGGGGTTGGGATGTCGTAACACGTTAGGCAATGCGCAAACGTGACAGCAACCGACAGTCCCGCCATCACACCTCAGACAACCTGATCTGGAATACGACGCCCGTATATAACAGCCCCTCAAACTGCCCGAGTGGGTCTATAATACCCGTGGGCTTGGCGATTCTCGCAGGCTCCGATGCTGTGGCATGGTCACTTTCTTCTTCCTTTGACCATCCCTGGCGCGTATTTGAAAAAGGAGTAAAGGTTTCTTGACCAGTAGTGATTTCAGTGTGACCAGCAAAACTCGTATCATCAGGGCGCCGGAGAGAGCGTCTTACGACCGGGATAATGCCTACGACATTATCGACAGCACACCCATGTGCCATGTCTCCTACGTCATTGAGGGCGAACCCTACATCACGCCCACCTTTCAGTGGCGGGACGGGGACAACATATACTGGCACGGCTCATCGGCCAGCAGGTTTCTTCGTAGCGCGGTCGGGGCGAATGTTGCGCTCAACGTCATGCTTTTCGATGGCGTTGTCCTGGCGAGGTCTGCATACCATAGTTCAGCAAACTACCGCTCCGTCACGATCTTCGGACAGCCTCGGATATTGGAGGGTGACGAGAAGAACAGAGCGCTTCAAGATTTCGTGGATAAGCTGACCCCAGGCAGATGGGACTCCCTGCGTCCGATGTCCGATCAGGAGATCAAGGCCACCACTGTCCTGACCATGCCCATCGAAGAGGTGTCAGTTAAGTCCCGCACGGGCGGCCCCATCGACGATGACGAGGACTACGAATTGCCCATCTGGGCGGGGATCATCCCGATTGCTCAGACAGTCGGACAAGCCATCCCAGACGACAGGAACCTGCCCGCTGTTGACATGCCCGACCATGTGAAGGAGTTCGAGCTAGGGTAACCTGCCGCGCCGATAGTTCGGGGCGACACAACGGGGATCCAGTTGCGATACCGCGTCAGACCCACGCGCACGGTCATTGATGGTTGCGAAGTTGTTTCTGGGTTATCAACAGCACGGTGGTGACCAGAATCAGCAGTCCCGCCATCACGCCTATTGCGAACTGACCGCCCATCCATTCGGCCAGCGCTCCTGCGGGAAGCACCCCCAGTGGCATGAGTCCGAAGATCATCATGAAGATGCTCATTACCCGGCCCCTGAACTCGTCGTCTGTTTCCTCCATAACCATCGCCTGGTTCAGGGTTTGTCTCACAGAGTCTCCCAACCCAAGCAGTATCATGATGCCTGCCGCCGCAAAGTATATGGGAATCGACGCGACCAACATCAGCGCGATACCCGACAACAGGCCGCTGCCCAATATCAGCAACCCTCTGTGCCACTTCCCTATCGAGGCGATCCACAGAGAGCCGACAAGAGCGCCCACGCCGGTGATAGTTACCAGCAGGCCCATTGATTCCGGGCCTTTGTTGTACACGTCCACGACGAACACCGGCATTATGAACCGGAAGGGCATCGCCAGCAGCGTGGTGACCAGTCCCAGGGCCAGCAGGACCACCAGCATTCGACTGTGCGCGACGTAGATCAGGCCACTTTTGATGTCGCTCAGCATGGCCTTCCTGGCCTGCGATCTGTCTCTCGGCGGCGCATTGACCGCGCTGGTGAACACAATCGCCAGAACGCCGCATCCGGCTATCAGGTAATAGACTCCGTCGGGACCGATAACGTTGTACAGCCCGCCGCCGATAGCGGGCGCTATCAACGTTGTGCCGCTCATGGCGGCGGCGTCCAGGGACATGGCGTTGGTGAGATTTTCCTTTCCCACCAGTTGGGGAATCATCGCCTGACGGGCAGGCATCAGGAAGGAGAATAGCGCCCCCTGAGCCATCGACACGCCCAGCAGGTGCATCCACGTTACCGTGTCGGTGGCGATGGATACAGCAATAATCAACGACAGGACCACTGCTACCGACTGTCCAATCTGAATGATCCGCTTGCGCTCCACCCGATCAGCAATGGCGCCTCCAAAAAGGGACAGCGAGAGCATGGGTATTGCAAACCCGGCGTTGACCAACCCCAGCAGGAACGGCGAGGATGTGATTTCGTAGGTGAGGTAGCTGCGCACCACCATCTGCATCTGCATGGCAGTCATCAGCAACAACATACCCAGCCACAGGAATCGGTACTCGCGGTATTTTAGGGAACTGAAAGTGCGCCGCCATCCGGTTTCGGTGGCCTGCGGGCCTATTACGCGATTGGCGTTAATAGCAGAAGGTTCAGGGGCGCCATTGGTGGCGTTGCTCGCAGAGGTTGTGCGGGGGTCGCCTTGGCCTTCCTCACCTGGGAGGTCGGAGCGAGTCGGGCCACTCGTAGTATCAGCCATCTATTATTGAGCGTCCCGTTCAGAATTAGGGTTCCTGATAAGCTAGAAGATCGTGAATAACAGCGTAGCAGAGTGTCGAGCAAACAGGCTACCGAACAAGATAGCCTGAATCTGTATCTGTTTAGTCGGACAAGGGCCGGCGCCCCCGAGCAAACCAAGCGCGAAACTCCCGGGAACATGCCATGCCGAACGGCAGCGGAGCATGGTGGCTTAAGAAATCGGCCCAATCAAGTCCAACTGACAGATTTGTTACAGATTCCACCGGGAGCCTTTCCGTTGCCGGCAGCCCTGGTAGCTGTTAACCTGTGCCTATTTTCCGCTGGAGGGTGAATCGATGCGCAACACCAGAGGCTTGAAATGGATTTCGCTTGCAGTTAGCCTGTTTGTCCTGGCAGTAGTCTCGACACCCTGGGAAGGGGTAGCCGAGGGAGCTACCCTGACCGTGACCACAAACGTGGATTCCAACGACGGCACCTGCGACACCAACTGCTCCTTGCGGGAGGCCATAGCTGCGGCAGCCTCCGGCGACACCGTCAGCATCCCCGCCGATACCTACACCCTT
>JASLRP010000053.1 GCA_030743915.1 SAR202 cluster bacterium
CAGACTGCATTTTCCCGTAAAGTTCGATCCGAGTCTGAGGCTGCATCCACTCGATGATCATCGTCTCAATGATCTTTGAATGTTCACGGCGGCCAGCGAAATCCACATACTCCGGATTGGTCGCCCAGTCAGGATTGCCCATCAGTCTAACGAGGCTTGCCCACCAGTGGTCGAAGATGAAGGCCGTGGAAACGTGGCCGTCCTTGCAGGGCCAGATCCAACCGAACATGGTTTTTTCCCTGGTTTTGGGAACCATTTCGACATCGTAGGAGTGCATGGCGAAATTGCCGCGAATGTGATTCGCAACCGACTCAAAAGCTGAGATATCAACCTCTTGGCCGACGCCGTACTTCTCGCGATAATAGAGGGCGACGATGGCAGCGGTGGCGGCTGTCCAACCGGCCAAAAGCACCGCCATGTTGCCTCGGCCTCTCAGAGGCGGCTCGTTTGGTGGGTCGGTGACAGCGAAGCCTGGCGTCTCCCAGCCCATTCCTCCCATGTGCCACACGATCAGGTCGGTGCCCTGGTAGTCTTGGTAAGGCCCGGAGTTGCCGAAGGGCGTCACGCTGGCGCAGATCAAACGGGGATGCGTCGTCTCCAGATCGGCGTGAGATATGCCGAGTTCCTTGGCGTCAGCAGATGAGATGTCAGTGACCAGAAAGTCGGCAGATTTCAGGAGTCTGCCCATCTGTTCGTGCCCTTTTTCGGAGCGAAGGTCAATCGTGACCCCCCGTTTGTTGGCATTGAGATACAGGAACTGACCGCTGGCCTCTGGGTCCCTGTGACCGTTGAGGAACGGCCCCGCATGCCTAAGCGCATTTCCTTCGGGCGGTTCGATCTTGATAACATCTGCGCCAAGGTCCGCCAACGCTTTGGCGCACATCGCGCCGGAAATGCCTTCACTGTACTCGACAACCACAAGGTCTGCTAACGCCCCGGTCTGATCGCTGGATTCATCCATATTAGTTATGCCTGCCTGGGTTTGTTTCTGTTTTCTTGAATCTGGTCTTCATCCCAGAACTTTGAGAATGTAAGAGCGCGAGGGCAGTGGCCGTATGCCTCTTCGATTTCAACGATGATGCCCTGCTGGACTCTAGAGTTGTCATCAGGGTTGTTGACTTCCAATTTGACCTCAAGGCGGTCAAGTTCGTCTTTGTCAATGAGTTGGACTCGACCATTTACCCTGACGGTTTCACGAATTCCAGGAATGAAAAACACGAGGCCGACCTGGGCGTTCTCAGTCATGTTGAGGTAAGACTGAAACAGGTTATTGCCCGCCACGTCGGGGATCAGCAAAGTTGAGTCGTCCAGAATCTTCACGAATCCGGGCAGGCCGCCTTTCGGCGAGGCGTCGCAGGTCCCGTCTGCTGCGCTCGTAGCCATGACCAACATTGGCGACTGCTTGATGAATTCCTTCACCTTGTCGATCAGATAGCCTTTGACTTTGGTGGCTGGCCTCTCTTTAGGGAACCCGAATTTGTTAGTGAACGCATTATCGAATACGGATTCTATGTCAACGATATCAACCATTGGTCTCCTCCCAGCGTGGATTATTGAGTTGGGAATCAGCGAATTGTCCTGCCCGTCTAACGCAGAATTCTACGCCAAGTCCAACGTGTAGGCAATGCGTCCGGCGAGCCAGCGCTTGACAGCTTTCGTTGTGGGCATACAATTGCCGCACACTTTGATTGAGGATGGACTCATGACCACACCAGATTGGGACCTGGCGCGCTCCCAGTTTCCGACCCTTCAGAAGAAGATTTATCTGAATAGTTGCTCGTTGGGCCTTCTTTCCCGTCGTTCGCGGGACGCTCTGAACAGGTACATGGACCTGTGGGAGGAAAAAGGCGCAGCCGCATGGTACGTCGAGTGGCTGGCGGAGATGGCCGACCTGCGGGAGCAGTTCGCACAACTCATAAACGCCAGCGCGGATGAGATAGCCATAATGCCCAGCATCTCAGCCACGCTGGCGGCCATTACATCCAGCATCGACCTTCAGGAAGGCGATCAGCTTGTCACCGGCGAGTTGGACTTTCCCACCGTCGCCCACGGATTTCACGCCAAAGCCAGGTCTGGCGTCGAGACGACAGTCGTTCGTTCAGATGACCGGGTGATGGTCGGCCCTGCTCAGTTCGAGCAGGCTATATCTCAGCGCACTCGTCTGGTGGCGACCAGTCGCGTCTTTTTCACCAGTGGTTACATCCAGGATGTTTCGGCCATCTGCGACGCGGCCCACAATGTGGGAGCGCTGGCCTTCGTAGATGATTATCAGGCCACAGGACAGGTGCCAATTGACGTTCGGGAGGTCGGCGCCGACGTGCTGGTGTCTGGCGGCCTCAAGTGGCTTCTGGGTGGCCCTGGGATCACTTATATGTACGTCCGGCGCGATCTGATTCCAGAGCTTGAGCCTTCGGTCGCCGGATGGTTCGGACATCGCGATCAGTTCGCTTTCAATCCCCATGAGATGGCGTACAAAGAGACGGCGGCCCGTTTCGAGACCGGGACGCCGTCTGTGTCGGCAATCTACGCGGGCGCGGAAGGCATGCGGATTGTCAATGAATTGGGCGCCGACGCCATTCGCCAGCGAACATCGGAACTCACGTCCAGGCTTGTGTCATCTCTCAAAGAGCGTGGATTCACTCTTCGGGTCCCCCCGGACGACGACCATCATGCCAGCATCACAATGGTTGAGTTGGACGATCCTGGCCCCGTGGTGGACCAACTGGCTGAACGGGACATCATTGTGGACTTCCGTCCTGGCGCGCTGAGGGCGTCTCCGTACTTCTACAATACGCCCGAAGACATCGACACATTCGTCGATGCGATTACTGAGATCACCCTCGATTAGAACCACTCAATCCGTCTGGTCTTTGTGAGAACTGGGGTCCCCGGCAGGGCAGAACACGCCCAATAAGGTCAGTGGTTCGTCCTTCTGGTTCTCCAGACAGTGAGGAGTTCCAGGAGAAAGATAGACACAGTTGCCCGGTTTGATATCGTGGGACTGGTCGCCGACGTGAACGATGCCTTCGCCAGACAGGATGTAAATGACCTCTTCGTATGTGTGGGTGTGGAAAGGCGCCCGGCTTTTCTCGATGGACCCCATGAACTGTGTGAGGTTGCGGCATCCGTAACGCGGATCGATCAGCAGTTTGAAACTCCGACCTTCGCCTGCGGGTGTCGACCTCTCTTCGGCCTCGTGTACCGTGACTTTGTTGTCGGCTCGAAGGATGGCGTCGGCCTGGGACGCGGGTTTCTGACCGGGTTGGGGAGATGTGACGGACACGATCACAAGCTCATTCCGTCCGGAATTGACCACGTTGCAACTCTGACCGGGTGGAATCAGCATTCCACTATCGGCAAGCAGGGCGTGCCTGCGATTCGCCAGTGTCGCATCCCCGCGGCCACTGACGATGAACAGCACCTCTTCGGCGGCCTCGTTGTGAAAGGAAATTTCACCATCCTGACGGACTGTGACAAGCTTCTGTGTCAGGTTTTGGCATCCGACGCTTCGGTCGATGGTCGTCCGAGAGTACGCGCCGGAGCCCTCGATAGTGATGTTGCCAACCGAGTTCGTATCGATGACGAACGCGCCATTTAGCTGAGTTGCATCGGGCAACTAACCTGCCACCAAAGCGATGACACGCACCGGAGAACCGGAGCCGCCTTCAATCTTCAGGGGCAACGCGATTACAACCGCTCCGCGTTCGGGAAGCTGATCGAGGTTCGTCAGGCTGGTCAGGCCCATGTTGCCGGAGCCGTGCATGATGTTGTGATTTGGGAACGGAGGATCGAAGGTGCCTGCCATGCCTGCGTCGGTGCCGACCGTTTCGACCCCAACGCCCAGGATGTCGCGCTCCTGAGTCAGGAATTCAGCGGCCTCTTTCGAAATTCCCGGAACGTGGGACATGCCCTCGCCATCGGCGTTCTTGTAAGCGTCGGCGTCGGCGAATCGGCTGGCCCATCCTGTGCCTTGCAGCACCCACGCTCCTTTGGAGATCGGTCCGTTGCGACTCTCCCAGTCCCGGAGGTGTCGAGGTTCCAGCAGAGCGTCGGGATTGGCGTCGCACTCCGCAACCATATCGATCACCACGGCAGGCCCAATTAGCCCAGACACAGGAATCTCATCGACGGTGCCTTTGTCGGCGCCTGTGGCCCAATGTGAGGGCGAGTCCAGGTGAGTGCCGGTGTGTTCGCCAGTCTCGAAATTATTCCAGTACC
>JASLRP010000054.1 GCA_030743915.1 SAR202 cluster bacterium
AATTGTGGCCGTCCCACGGTTCGCCGGCAAAAGCACTGTGGGCGACGCGATGCTGCATTGTGTTCCAGAGCAGACGCCGGTGCATCGGCTGAGCGGCGAAGAATCGGAGATGGAGCAGTTGAAGAGCGATGCCGGCGGCGGCTATCTGGTAGTCGGCGAATTCGCAGACGCGGACCACATCTCCAGATACATCTGGGGCGCTCCGGTCAGAAAGGTATTCGACACGATGCGCGTTGGCTACTCGCTCTCCACGGCTATGCACGCGCCTTCAATTGCAGATGCCTACTCGGATATCTGCAACGTCAACAATGTCGCGGACGAGGACGCATCCAAAATCAACTACATGGTCTACATCGAGCGGATGGGGGATGACGTGGACACGTTCTGGCGTCGTGTCGCTGAGGTCCAGGAGGTGGACAGAGTGGTGGACGGCAAGCCGCAGGGCCGCATGCTCTATCGCTGGCACGAACAGGACGATACATTCGAGCAGGCGCAAGAGGCTCAGCTTCTCGATGTGAATGCAGACCAGTTGCGTGAACGCGCTCGCTTGCTCAACGAATTGGCGACATCGGGCAGGACCAGCCTGGAGGACGTGCGTTCAGTCGTGCTCGGCTCGTAGCGATCGCCCATAATATGGTCTGCGTTTACCCTCTAATCTTTGACCCTAATGCAGCATGTCACGTTCGTGGTCGGAAAGTGGATTTGGGTCGAATGGTCTGATACCCTATCGTCTCGACGGTGGGCGAGGCAGCCAGTCAGGCTGGTTCACAAATGGCAGACCAAGGCCGGATAATTTCGGTCAGTTTGAGCGCCACGGGAGGCGTGCCGAAATATCCACAACAAACGATCACTGTTGGGGCTCAAGGCGTGGAAGGCGACCACCACGCCGGACCGATCAACAAGCACAAGAAATCTGGCGATCCGGAACCCAACCATCGTCAGATAACTGTCGTGTCACAGGAAGTTCTCCAGGACCTGAATTCCCGTCTTGACATCGCGCTCAAACCGGGAGACCTGGCCGAGAACGTGCTCGTCGAAAATCTGGGCGATCTGACCCAATTCAATGAGGGCGACCGCCTGCAACTGGGCGACGACGTTGTCCTGGAGGTCACCGGCCATAACCGCCCCTGTGACCTGATTCGCCAATATCACCCCACGCTCGTTGAGGAGATCACAGGTCTACGAGGGTTGGCCACAGTGGTCGTCAATACAGGCGCTGTCAGCGCCGGCGACGCTTGCAGTGTTATCGAGTCAAATGATTCAGCGCAGGGAGAGTGAAACATGGCCGAGCTTGATCTGACTACCATTCTTGAAAAACACGCCGCCTTCTGGAACCGCGATCCAGTTGACCAGCCTCTGCTGAACGTCTCGACCATTGGCGAAGACCCTCGATACGAACTTCAGAGCCTGTCCATAACCCTGGCGGACGGTTCCGAGTTGTTTGACCAGGACGAACCGCTGACTCCTGACAAGATCGACCCCGGCACGATCCTCCACGAAGGCGAGTTCCCTCTTCGGAAGCAGCCGACCTCTGACAATGGACCGTTGATTGTTGACGATCTGCTGGTCACCCGCGCGCCGCTGGGCAAAATGGCGTGGCTTGAGGCGATACTCGGCTGCCCGATTGTCCCCAAGCTGGACACCGGCTCCATCTACTCTGCTCCCTTCCTGAACGGCCCGGAGGAGACCCACCGGATACCCTCGCTGGAGGGAAATGGGTGGTACGAACTGCTTCTGGAGTACACCCGCCAGCTTGTCGAAGACGCCGCGGGTTCCTACCAGGTGGTGCAGTGCTTGCAGAGAGGCCCCATCGACCTGATGTCGGCGCTTCTTGGTCACACGGCGATGTGCTACGCGATCTACGACGAGCCGGAGCACATGAAGGCCCTCACCGAGAAATGCACCGAAGTGTTCATCGAGGTCGCCAAGGGCCAGGAGAAACTGACGCCCGATCTCAACGGCGGACGCTGCACGCCTTTCGCGGTATGGGCGCCGGGCACCGTGGCCCGAACTCAGTGCGACGTAACGTCCTCTGTTTCGGCAAAAATGTACGAAGACGTGTTCTTTCCCTACGATGTCGAAATCTGCAAGCAATTCGACTACTCGATAGTCCATCTTCACTCCGGCTACCTGCACACCATGGAGGTGTTCCTCAAGCAGAAGTACCCCACGGCGATACAGGTGTCTCTGGACACCGGCTCGACGCCGCTATCAGTGGATGACCTGTTGCCAGTGTTCTCAAGAGTTCTCGAAGAAAAGCCGCTGTTCATACAGGGTGTAATGTCCGAATCCGATCTGGACACGCTGCTGGAGAATCTGCCCGCCAAGGGGCTTTACATCTCAACATCCACGATGAACGAGGAGTAGGCTCGCCAGGAGTCGAATGGGCAGAGCGTTCTGCCAAACTTCAGTATAAGTTTGAGATCAATGGGGCCATCTTGCTGAGGAGGCTTTGGCATGAGCAGTCCACTGAGAGTCGTCCATTATCTGAACCAGTTCTTCGGGGGGATAGGGGCCGAGGAACACGCCAACGTTCCCGTCTCGACGCGCGAAGGGCCGGTTGGTCCGGGCCGAGCGCTCCAGGAGCTTCTTGGGGAAAGAGGATCGGTAGTCTCCACCATCATCTGCGGCGACAACTACATCAACGAGGAGACGGACGCCGCCCATGCCGATATCGTCCGCGCATTGGAGGAAGCCAAACCCGATCTGCTGATCGCAGGTCCGGCCTTCGATGCCGGCAGGTACGGGCTGGCCTGCGGTCAGGCGGGCAAGATCGCAGGCGAGATGGGCATTCCTTCGGTGACAGCCATGCACTCGCAAAATCCCGGTGTTGCGAGCCACCGCAAAGACACGGTGATCGTGCCCACAGGCGCCAGTCCGGCGGAGATGCAGAATGTCATAGCCGCAATGCTTCCTATCGGACTGAAACTGGCGGCTGGCGAGGAGCTTGGGACGCCGGAAGACGAGGGCTACATCCCCAGGGGTATCAGAAAGACTGCGGTCCGCGACGAACTCGGTTACAAGCGGGCTGTGGATATGCTGGTGGCCAAGCTCCAGGGAAAACCCTTCGAGAGCGAGGTCCCCTACGAGCAGCCTGAGCGGGTCGAGCCTGCGCCTCCGGTCGTGGACATGAGTCGCGCCACTGTCGCCCTGCTATCCACCGGCGGTCTGATTCCCAAAGGCAACCCCGACCGACAGCTATCAGGCAACCCAGACCAGTACTTCACCTACACCGTCGAGGGTCAACAGACCTTGAGAAGCGAGGAGTGGGAGGCGTTCCACGGCGGATACTTCAACCAGATCGCCAGCGGCAATCCCAACTACGTCATGCCGCTGCGCTACGCCCGCGAGTTCGAGGCTCAGGGCACTCTGGGCACTGTGCATCCTGTCATCTTCACGCTGCCCGGCGTGGGCACTCCTGTGGAGAAGTCTCAGCGTTTTGGCGAGCAGATTGCGGCGGAACTAAAGGAGGCGGGCGTCGATGCGTGCATCCTTGTCGCCACTTGAGGCACCTGCAATCGTTGCGGCGCAACGATAACGAAGGAGATCGAGAGGGCGGGAATTCCGGTAGCCATGATCTCGGCCATCTACGGCCTGGCGCTGACCACCGGGGCCAATCGGGTGATCCACGGAGCGCGAATCGAGCACGTCTGCGGCGATCCTGAACTGGGAGCAGAAAAGGACTTCGCCCTGGGTATGGAGATAATCGGGACCGCCCTCAAGGCGGTGCAAACTCCGGTTTCCGAGCCTACCCTGTTCGAGCCTGGCCAGCCCGGCGCGACGAAGGAGGCAGTCCATGCGTCTTGAGATGGGCACCTTCCCGGTAAACGAGGTAGTGTTCGGCTCCCAGACTCGTTGGAGCGATGGAACTCTTGAGGTCAACGCAGACGCAGTGTTGGAGGCAGTCAAAAGCGATCCGCGCATTGATCGGGTTGATCTGGAGGTCGCGCGGCCCGGCGAGTCGGTGCGCATCTGGCCCGTGCGCGATGTCGTGGAACCTCGTGTCAAAGTGTCGGGGCCTGGAGTCGTCTATCCAGGCATTTGCGGAAGAGATATAACGACTGTTGGAGAGGGACGCACCCATCGCATGTCCGGCATTGCCGTCGTGGAAGTGTCGGAGACTCCCTGGCACGAAGCTGGCGGCGATCACCTTCTGGTCCATCTGGATATGACCGGCCCGTGGGGCGATCTCATGCCCTACAATTCGCTGATCAACCTGTGCGTCGTCGTGGAGCCTAACGCGTCTCTGGGAGTCGATGCCAGAAACGACGCCGTCCACAAAGCCACACTCACGGTCGCGGACCAGCTTGCCGAGGCGGTCAGAGACATGGAACCTCCAGAGAGTGAGGTCTTCGAGCTAGGCGAGGTGTCGCCCGATCTTCCCAAAGTTGTGTACATCCAGTGCCTTCACTCGCCGCAGGCAAT
>JASLRP010000055.1 GCA_030743915.1 SAR202 cluster bacterium
GCGACGTCAGGCCCGGAAGCCTGAGCAACGCCTGGTTGGTTGTGCCCTCGTTGCCGGCAGGAAGGGGTTGCTGGGACCCTGCACGAATTTGCGACCGACCTCTTCAGCCAGTTCCTCAGTCTCGTCAACGTGCACCTTCCACAGGTAGCCGAGGTTTTGGGGACCGGCCTCGTACCCTTCCTCCTCAGCCGTGTCGCGGTATAGCTGGAACGCCTCTTTCGTCGGGCCGAGCTTGGTGGCCAGCATGATGTAGGGGATGCGCTGCCTTGCGGCCCACTTGAGCGAGTCCTGACTGACGACTCCGGGAAGCCAAATCTGAGGGTGAGGCTTCTGGTAGGGTCGGACCCACGGGTTGACGTAGCGGTAGTTGTAGTGCTTGCCCTCCCAGCGGAAGGGGCCAGGCTCGGTCCATGCCTTGACGATGAACTCGTGGGCCTCCTGGAACCTCTCCCAGTTGTGGGGAGGAGGGGCGTTGTGGGCGACGCTCTCGCGCCCCGTGCCTCGGACCCAGCCCGAAACCAGACGTCCACGGGAGATCATGTCGATCATCGCCAACTGCTCGACCAGCCACAGGGGGTCTTCCCAGATGGGCAGGATGTTGCCCAGCAGGACGATTTTCGCTCGTTTGGTGATTTTGGCGAGGATGGACGCCTCGACGTTCATGGCGCCGCCCATGCAGAAGGGCGTGCTGTGATGCTCATTGAGCATCAGGCCGTCGAAACCCATCTCCTCGGCGTACACCCGCTCGTCGAGGTAGCGGTTGTACAGGTCGGCGCCCACCTGAGGGTCGTATATGTCGTTGCTCAGGTCAAGGTCCCTGATGGACCGTCCTGTGGCCCCGAAGTAGCCGGACTCCGGGTCCTGGTACGGTCTCTCTGTGAAGTGTCCTATGAACATCCGCGCCTCCTTTGTGCTGCGCTTGGCCAGTGTCGTAGCTCTTGGCGCCCAGCGGGACGCCCCCGTCAATCTTTGATTTTTGGCTTGGGTTGGAAATTAGCTTGATAGGAATTTCTGGACGATCCGAACGAACTCGTCGGGCTGCTCGATCTCAGGACGATGCCCTGCGTTGTCGATAACGGCAAGCTGGGAGCCTGGTATCGCGTCGTTGTAGGCCTGGCCTGCGCTCAACGGGACGATGGGGTCTTCACGGCCCCAGACGATCTGTGTGGGCAGGTTCTTCAGCCTGCTCAGCAGGTTTGGCAACGCTGGGTAGTGCATGTAGGGACGCCAGCTAAGTCGGCATGCCTGCTCGCGGGCTACCTCCCAGTACTCGGCCTGTTCGGGAGTCGGTTCTTCTGGACAGATTGTTGCAAATTCAGGCGTGTTCTCCGGACTCAGGAAACTCTCGGTGATGAACTCCTTGGCAACCACCAGGAACATGTCGAAAATCTCGCCCGTCGGAGGTTTGATTCCCGCCGCATCCACCAGGACCAGCTTCTTGAAGTGGCTCGGGTCCATCGTCGCCATATCCGCCGCGAGCCATCCGCCGATACCGAAGCCCATCAAATTGATTCGTTCGACGCCCATGTCATCCAGAGCTTCCAGGTACCAGCCTGCCATGTCTCGCATGTTCATGATCCAATCGAGGAAGGACGAGTCCCCGAATCCTGGATGCGACGGGATAATCAGTTCGTTGCTCTGTCCCAGCGCCTCGTGGAAATTCATCCAGCCTGGGTGCCCCATCTCGTCGTGAAGGATGAGCAGCGGCTCGCCGGAGCCTCCCTTCACCAGTTGAACGCTGGCGCCCGCCAGCTCAACCATCTCTTCGGTCCATGCCTGCGCGGTTGTGGTCACGATTCAATCCCTCCAAAGCACGAGTGTTATGGCGGCGCACTGCTCCCAAGGAGATTTACGGGGTGAACTGACCAAACGGCCATTGTCGCGAAAACCCGTCAATTTCCGCCGATGAAGTGTATTCTAACCTTATCTCGCGCAAGTGTGAAGCGCCTGGATTGCCAGCGCTTAATGTGATGCCCAAGACTCTACTTACTCTGGATAATGACAAGAGCGCCCTACTGTCCAGACTTATGAAAACCTCATGCCAGTCTATTGACGCCATGACGCGACATCGACAACGATATTCAGGCAATCCGCATAGGACAGTTGGTCTCTGTCGACGAGAGACCGCCCACGCATCGCGTCGCTTCGCAGATTCAAGATTGACCGGAGACGACGCACGCGAGAGACAAATTTGGAGGAAAATGTAGATGGCGAAGTTTGCTGAAGGTCAACGAATTCGAGTATCCGCCGATAGCTCATCGGCGCCAAAGGCGTTGCGCGATCAGGCGGGAGTGATCACATCTCTAGTGTACCCTCCGGCGCCTGCCGATTTCATGGCGGCCCACGCCCTCGAAGACCAGGCCGAGCAGAAGTACGAAGTGAAGTTCGACTTCGACGAAAAGGTGCGCCAAATCGCAGAGGCCCAGCTAGAGCCTGCGTAACCTGACTGAATTGCGATCAATTGGCATGGGGCGCCTTGGAGAATTTCTAATTTTCAAACTTTGAGGCGAGAACGCGCGAGTTTTGAGTTTCCATGTAATTGACCTGGTGGCGTCTGAACGAATCGGCAACCAGCCCAGCCCAGTATTTCAGTATGTCTCCTCGCTCTGGGGCGTTTTGTGCCATGCCGATGACTATGCTTGCTTTTCGACATTTGGTTCGTATCCACTCCGAACCAGATTTCAGACTCCTGAAATATCCGAGAGGTAAGGGAAGTTGAACCTGTGGTAGCATATTCGTGTCGATGATCTGGATGGGGGCAAGCCATCGGATCGGCAAAGCTCTTGATTTCAGTAGATTCATACGAAATGCCGAAGTGGCGGAATGGTAGACGCGGCGGTCTCAAAAACCGTTGGGCATAACGCCCGTGGGAGTTCGACTCTCCCCTTCGGCACCACCTCCTCTTTCAATTCCAGCCGGTCACTACCCGATACTTGACCTCGCTCATGCAAGGACCTCTCTGCCTACATTTTTGTAATCGCTCATTTATTTCTCACGCGTGTTACTATGGATTTCATTGTTGGGGGCAGAGGCGTAAAATACGATTTAAGAGCTAGATTCTTTTCGATGTGCATCCTAAGTGTGGAGAGGTGATTCTGTGTCGGGGAAGTTCGATTTTGCGTTGGCTATCGGAGGCGGAGCCGGTCAAGGAATTGCGACTCCAGGAGATATTCTTGCCCGTGTTTTGATACGACGTGGGCTTCATCTCGGCACCTTCAACGCCTATCAGTCGATTGTCAGAGGCGGCCACATCTTCCTCACCATCCGAATTGGAGACCATGAAGTCCGCAATCATGGCGACAATCTGGACCTGCTAGTGTGCCTCAACCAGGACACGATGGACCGGCACCTGGAACTGATGGGGCCAGGCACGCGGATCATCTATAACAACGAGATGGTCAAAGTCGGCGAACCTCGTGAGGGCGCCCTGCTTTGCGGCATTCCGGTAAATGGCCTGACCGACAGCGGACGCAACCCGCTGGTGCAGAACACCGTTGCCATCGGCGCTACTTCATACCTTATCGGTCTGGATTTCCAGGACCTGGCCGACGCTATGACTCTGCGATTTCAGAGGCAAGGACAGGCAGTCATCGACCA
The DNA here is from genome assembly GCA_030743915.1 of SAR202 cluster bacterium. Classification (GTDB taxonomy): domain Bacteria; phylum Chloroflexota; class Dehalococcoidia; order Lucifugimonadales; family UBA1123; genus UBA1123. The sequence goes on from JASLRP010000055.1 coordinate 3,598, forward strand.
GAACGTGAACGTCGCGAGAATTGGTTTTGACTACGCCAAAGACAACTTTGAGCCGTACTCGACGCCATTGCCCACAGGTCCCAGGCCCATGGCGGTGTGGACTGGCAATGATGCCATTTCCATGGGCGCCGCTGCTGCGGGAGTCAAATTCTACTCTGCATATCCGATGAGCCCTTCGTCGGGAATTCTGCATTGGATGGCTGATAATGCCCGTGACCTGGGAATCATGGTCCGACAAGCCGAGGATGAACTCAGCGCTGCTAATATGGTCGTCGGAGCCGCTCATGCCGGTTCTCGGGCCATGACCGGCACCTCTGGAGGCGGATTCGCGCTGATGACCGAAGCTATCGGCAGCGCCGGGATGATGGAGATTCCCTCTGTGTTCGTAAACGTCATGCGGGCCGGCCCATCCACCGGAGTGCCCACCAAGACAGAGCAGGCAGACCTCTGGCAGGCTCTGGGGGCCAGCCAGGGCGATTTCCAGCGCATCATCGTGGCTCCCAAGGACGCTCTGGACGCTTT
>JASLRP010000056.1 GCA_030743915.1 SAR202 cluster bacterium
AATTCTTCGACCCCGAAGGCAACCAGATTGAGATATGCACAAAGTCTGGATTCGGAGTATTGGTGTAGAGCAGGTCGGCTGTTCTGCGCTCAGATTCGGCGAAGGTCTTCATCGAGCAAATGGCTCAGGACTTCAAGGGGAGAAGATACGAGCGTAGAGCCAAAACCTTGCCGCTCGCGTTTCAAGAAACCTAGCTACTGACCAATCACCAGTATTGCCACCACCATCGCGGCAAACCCACCAATGACCGCCGTCATTGTGGTCACCCACATCGTGGTTGTTCGACTCTCCAAGGCCGTCATCCGCGAATCAAGGCTGGCAAACCGAGCGTCAATACTGGCAAATCGCGCCTCAAGCATCGTTTCGAGACGGTCGAACCGGCTCTCAATGCGAATGACTGCATCTTCCAGGTTGGCTACGCGGTTATCGAGTGTCATATTCGTTGCCTCATGCATATTTTATCATGAGCCTTCAAACGTTGTTGAGAATTGATGTTCACATGACGATTACGAGGTATCCAATCCCAACTCCGGTGATGGTTCCTCAATGTGCAGGTCGATGTCCACTTCCGAATCCGACGGGCACAGATAGATTGTGGCGAACATCTGGAGCGTCATCCGGCCAATATCCGTCAGGATAGCTGTGTCAGAAACGATAAAGTCGCAACTATAGTTGGGCGACTCGATGGTCTCCTCAAAACCCAGGAGAGTCAGCGCGGTGATCTGTTCAGGCTCCAGTTTCTGGTCCTCAGGCAGGAACTGATTGGACACGGCCTCGCAGTATATCCACGGCTCGTCCCGATCTCCGACTGACAGAAACTGAAGGTAAACCTCGTCGATGGCGACAATGAGGTAACTGCCATCACTGCCTTCTTTTATCAGTTTGTCCAGGGCGCGGGCTATGACCGCTGCATCGTGTTCTTGCTGCTGCACTCTAAGCCCTCCCTTCTGAAATCTGACCTGCTCGGTATTGCATGTGCGCCCATAACAATTCGCGAAGCGCAGTTGACGCAACATTCTAAGTAACCAGCGCTGACCGGTCAAATTATCCCTGCAATCGGTTGTGGTTTCGGATACAATAATTTCCATTCCACAGGCGGTATTCTATTGACCAACTTACAGGAAATCACCATATACACAGACGGCTCGGCCGTCGGAAATCCGGGGCCGGGGGGCTACGGCGCTGTCATGATCCAGGGGAAGCGGCGCAATGAACTCAGCGCAGGTTTCCGCCGGACGACCAACAATCGCATGGAGATGCTTGCGGTGATCGAGAGCCTCAAAGTGTTGAAAGAGCGACGCTCGATTACCCTGTACAGCGATTCCAAGTACGTCGTGGACGCCATCAACAAGGGCTGGGCTCGAAAATGGCGAGCAAACGACTGGATGCGCAATAAGAAGGAAAGCGCTCTGAACCCCGATCTGTGGGAGCAAATGCTTGAGCAGATTGATCGTCATGACGTGGATAT
>JASLRP010000057.1 GCA_030743915.1 SAR202 cluster bacterium
GCTGGTGGCGCTGGTGGCCGCTGAATTGATTCCCGACAGAGTGAAGACCAGGTCACGCACGACCAACCCGACTCAGGAAAGAGGCCCAGCATGAAACTGAGACCTGTCCTGACATTAACGGCGCTGATAATCACGGCGTCAGCGTTGTCTGCCTGCGACGCCGACAGTCCTCTGGCCGACGGACCGGGGCCGCTGCCCGACCGCGCCGGGCCGTTGACCAACAATCAAGGCAATCAGGATTTCGCCGCCGAGGACTACAACGCAGCCCTGGACGCCTACGCCCTCGCTGACCAGAAAATGCCCGAACGCCCGGAACCTGAGTACAACTCAGGCAACGCCCTGTACAGAATGGAAAGCCTCGAAAAAGCCCAGGGCCAGTATCAGGGCGCGCTGGTCATGGCTGACGATGACGAGATAAGCCGAAACAGCCTGTTCAACATTGGCAACGTGCTGTTCCTATCCGAACAGTACCCGGAGGCAATCGAGGCATATAAAGAGACTCTGAGAATCGACCCCACCGATCTGGATGCCAAGCACAACCTGGAATTGGCGCTCCAGCAATTGCAACAACAGCAACAACAACCTCAACCCGGCGCATCCGAAGATGAAGAAGGCGATGAACAGCAGCCCGAAGGCGAACCGGAACAGCAACCGGACGAGGAGGGCGAACAGGAAGACCAGGAACAGCAGCAAGGGCAGGGCAACCCCTCAGACGAACCACAACAGAGCGAATCCGAAGAGGACTCAGACCAGGAACCCCAGCCAGCCCCCATCGAGGGCCTGACTGAGGAACAGGCGCTCCAATTGCTTCAGTCGGTGGGAGAGAACACCGACACGCTCCAGAGTAGAATCCAACAGGTGTTGGTAGTGTCCGGCCCCGGTCCGGAAAGCAACTGGTAGCTGAATGCTCAAAGGAACCATCAAAAAAACGGCCCTCGCGGCGATACTGATTCTGGCGTTAGCAATAAACGTCGGAGTCTCTCACGCTCAGTCGATGCCTGTCACAGCGCGGGTCGACCGCGCCACGATCTCCACAGACGAGATCCTGACTCTCACCGTAACCATCATCGGCGAAACAAACGTGCCTCTGCCGGTATTGCCTGACCTTGAAGGCGCTCAGATCGTCGGACGCAGCACCAGATCACAGATCACCATCACAAACGGCAAAGCCTCAGCGGAATTCAATTTCGACTTCCGGCTCCAGCCTCTGAGAGAAGGCCCGCTGAAAATCGAGCCTGTAAGTGTCACGATCAACGGTGTCGAATACCGGACCGACCCCATCGTTGTGACGGTCGTCCAGGGCACAGGACAGGCTGGAGGCGCAAGCGCCCCTCAAGCGCCGTCGGCAACCTCCCTGGTTGGCCAGGACTACTTCCTCCAGGCTGAGGTGGACAACGACACGCCATACCTGGGAGAACAGATCACATACACCGCCAGTTTTTTCGACGCCAGATCATTCGGAGGCAGGCAAAGGTATCGACCCCCTGGCTTCACCGGGTTCTGGAACTCTCAGGAAGGCGAACGGCGAACGTATAACACGCTCACCGCTGGTCGAAGATACTCGGTCACCGAAACAACCTCGATTCTTTTCCCGACGGTCGCGGGAGACGTTGAGATCGGCCCGGCAGTCATGGAAATTCCCAGTGGTTTCTTCGGAGGTTCCAGAAACCCCCACGCGTCGCAACCGGTGCCCGTGACTGTAAAGCCGCTGCCATCGGGAGCGCCTCCCGCCTTCACCGGGGCTGTGGGTTCCTACCAGATTTCCGCGTCCGTGGACACCACTGACATATCCTCCACCGAGCCAGTGACGCTGACCATCAACCTGACCGGCAGGGGAAATCTGGAAGCTCTGCCAGAGCCTGCATGGCCCGACATGCCTGGATGGCGCATATTCGACAACCAGACCAACACTGACACATTCAACGTAGGCGGCGCCCTGGGCGGGTCTCGCACATACCAGCGGGTGTTGATCCCTGAGACCACGGGGTTTCTGAATGTCCCGGCGGTCGAGTACGCTTACTTCGACCTGACAGAGGAACGTTACCTGACCATAGCGACTCAACCAATTGCCGTGACCGTCTCCCTGGACACCACAGCGGCAGCCATCGACTTTCCAAACGCACTGTCGGCGCTGGCCATCGATCAAGCAGGTTCAGACATTCGCCACATCAAACCGTCCCCATCATCACTGGCCTTCAAAAGCGAACCTCTGACCTCTCGCCGGCTCTATTGGGTGCTTTGGGCGTTGCCAGCGGTGTTGCTTATCGCCAGCATCGGGTGGAGATTCAGAGAGCGTCTGGGACCAGTGCGCGGGGAAGTTGACCAGGCGGTCATCGCCCGTGAAACGGCGCTCACGACGCTTCACAATGCGCAACAATCTGGTTCAAACCCCTTCGCTGCATCCGAAGAAACACTGGTCGGATATCTATCCACCAGACTTGATCGACCGGTCTCCGGCCTCACCCATCAGGAGATCTCATCGTTGCTGGTCCAGGCCAATATCAGCGCCAATCTGGCTCAGGAGATTGAAATCCTTCTCGACCTGAATCAAGACGGACAATACGGCCCCGCGCAATTGGGCGATTCAGTGGAGCCGGTTTTGGATCAGACAGAACGGCTGATTGACGAGCTTGAGTGGGAGTTCGAGCAATGAAACTTGTTGTCGCGTCTATCGCCGTGCTGGCCACCGCCTGGGCAATCGCCGGCGCGCATACCGCCCACGCCCAGTCACCGTCGCCTGCCGAGTTCATGGAGTCGGCCAACAACCTGTACAACACAGAACGATACCAGGAGGCCGCCCAGTCCTACGAACGTCTGGTCGGCCTGGGATACGAGGACGAGGACCTTTACTACAATCTCGGAAATGCCTATTACAAACAAGATGATCTGGGACGGGCAATCCTGAACTACATGCGCGCCCGACGTCTGGCCCCGCGCGACGAGGACATCGAGGCCAACCTGACCTTCGTCCAAGAACAGACCACCGACGCTCTGGAGCCCATCGAATTCGGCAGCCCACTGGCGTCCTTTGCTGCCGCCATTCCCTTCGCGTCCACCAATACCGCCGCCGGCCTGATGCTGGCGTCGTGGGCCATCATCGCGGGCTCATGCGCCTGGTGGGTAGTAAAATCAATGCCCAGCGTCAAACATCCGGCCACAGTCATCGCCGGGACCGGAACGGCCTTCCTGATTCTCTCCGTCTTTTTACTGGCGGGCGCTCTCCAGGCCAACTCCCAATACGAAAACACTACCATCATCATCGCCGATGAAGTCCAGGCGTTGAGCGGCCCAGGGCCGCAATATGCCGAGGAATTCGTCCTCCACGGCGGGGCGGAAACTGAACTGATTGAAGTCCGGGGCAACTGGTCCCGAATCTCCGTTCCGGCCACAGAACTCCAGGGTTGGGTTCCGCGCCACACCATCGAACCGGTCGTGCCACTGGCCTCTTAGAGAATGCGGTATCCCGGTCTCAAGCTGGTGAGACCATTAAGGCTGCATCCATTCCAGAGGGACCCGCACAGCCACCAATTCGGCGATTGCGCGCTCCTCTCCTTTTGCTGAAAGCGTGCAATTCAGATTGATTCGGCGCTCGGTCTGGTCAGTGATCTGAGCGCGAACCGTGATTGGCGCCTGGATCGGCGTGGGGTTCCTGTACGAGACCTGGAGCGATCCCGTGGCGAACCAGATAGGCGTCCCCGTGCCAATTTCGCGCTCCTCCGCTCTGTATCCCGCCGCGATCGCTGTGCATAAGCAATGACAGTCGATCAGCGTGGCTATCAGCCCGCCATTAAGAACATGCGAGGCCGCCGCAGAATGATAATCTTCAGGCTGCCATGTGCAGACTGACTCATCTCCAGACCAGTAGCTTCTTATTTTCAGACCATGTTCGTTGTCTTCACCGCATCCCCAGCAATGATTCACCACCATCTGCGCCTGAAATGAAGTGTTGTCCAATTCTAACCTCTCCCAAGAATGTTCCTCTCGCCCGTCGGTAGGAGAATATCATGAAAGCTTCCGAACGAGAATCAGGCACATGACAAACGCAATGAACCGAAGTCACCCAGAACCTGCGGTCCCTTCCTCAGGGGAGCAGACTCTATCAGAATTGTGTTGATCTGTTTTCCAAAATCATAAGGATTCAACCGACCAAACCCTTTGCGTTCGCAGGGCTTCTACGATAAAATTCATGACAATACATTCATGTCGCATCATTCACGATTAACCTGGGCATCCCAGATAACCAAATCATATCGTGACAATCCTTTGTTTACGATGATCAACGCCGAAATAGGACATTGATCATCCTGCTAGATTATGAAACACCCAAGAATAGCGAATACTGATTCTGATTACGGAATCGCGATGGGGAGCCCGGTGGGTGTGAAAAGACGCCACTCAAAGCCCAGGGATTAGCAGTTGGACTCTCCTGAGAGCTAGAGATGCTCGACGAGATCGCGAGCCGTGTCGGGGAGGCGTGGATGATAGGTCGACTTTGCTCACACGATGGGTGGCTCGATTAGATGAAAGCGTGATGGTAACTGCTTCAAACTGTGTATTCAGACTTTACAAGGGATCAAATGCCAGATTGCTCAGGCGACAAAGTGAGGTTCACGGTAGGTATGGCGGACCCGTCCTCTAGAAATTGGGCGCCAAAAGCGGGGAGGAAGGCGTCCTTGAAGATCGTGGGCCACGAGAGATGGAGAGTGTCGGCTTGAACAGACTGCTGAATAACGACCTCCGTCTAATCATTGGAATGCTCATCGCCACTGGCGGTGTTTTCTCATTGGACCTACAGTTCCCA
>JASLRP010000058.1 GCA_030743915.1 SAR202 cluster bacterium
CATCCCTACCTCCACTTATTGGACGTAGGTTAGCTAATTTTCACAATACCATCAATCTAGCTATGACAGAGCACTAGTTAAGCTACTCAAGAAATAGAACTACGGACGCACTCATATCAGCGCCGATGGTCTATTCAAAAAGAGTCGGCGAAATGCGTCCGCTGAGTCCGGGGGAAATGGTCGGGGGAAGTTACCTGGGCCGACGGCGACGGCGCATGCGGCGGAGGCTGCGCTGTTTGTCGAGACGGGTCTGCTCGCCCTTGGTGCGGAAGAACCGGCGGTTCCTCAGTTCTCGGAGTATGCCCGAGCGCTGCATGGAGGTCTGGAACCTCTTGAGCAGGCCCTCAGGGTCCTCTCCTTCACGAAGGTTTACGATTGCCAAATGCCACTCCTGTGAGTTGTGATTTTGTGCATCCACAACACATCATCCAACGCCACAAGGACGACAATAACGCGCAGTGGAAAAAGCCAATAAAAAAACAGGGTTGAAAACCCTCGCCTGTAGCCGAGTATAGCATACGCTCTTCAGGCGCAACAACTTAAAGTCGCCAAAGAGCTCAGCGCCCCTTGAACTCCGGGTCGCGGCGACCTATGAACGCCGCCCGCCCCTCCTGAAAATCCTCGCTGTCGAAGTTGGAGAAGGGCAGGTGTTCCTCCTCCGGCGTCAGGTTGTTCAGGCCTGGATTGCCCAGCACAGTCTGAAGTATCTGCTTGTGGCGCATCTGGGACAGCGGAGCCAGGGGTGTCATCTCTTTGGCGAGTCCGTAGGCGTATTCCTGCACCTCGTCCAACGGCAGGACCTTCGTGATGAGTCCTATCCTGAACGCCTCGTCGGCGTCGATCAACCGGGCGGACAGCAGGATGTAGGAGGCGTTGCCCGGCCCTACCAAGCGCACCAGACGGCGCATCTCCCTGTACCCTACCAGGATGCTGAGACGGGCCACCGGAATTCCGAAGCGGCTGTTGTCGGCGGCAATACGGATGTCCGTCGCTGTGGACAACTCGCAGCCCCCGCCCACACAGAAGCCCTTGATGAGGCTGATGGTCGGCTTGGACATGCCTTCGACGGCATCCATCGCTCCATCGAAAGCCTCGGAATATACCTTGGCCTTGGTGGAGTTATTGCGATAGTCCTCGAAATCCTTAATGTCCGCGCCGGCGGAGAATGCGCGATCTCCGGCGCCAGTGAACACGACCACTTTAACCTGGTCATCATCGTCCAGGTCGATGGCGATGCGTCGAAGCTCCAGCCAGCCGTGGTAGGAAATTGCATTACGCTGGTCGGCCCGGTTGAATGTGACGGTGGCTATGCCGTCCTGAATGTCTAATAGTATGTCGTCGAACATGTTGAATTGGTCTCCAGTGAGAAATGGGAATGGACTCTATTTGAACTGAGAAACTACTCCGCTGAGTCAGGCAGCCAGCCCCAGGGCCTGGGGCCCCAGTCGGCAGCGAAAACCTCTCCGCTCTTGACCGTGACTATGGGAACCAGGGCCTTGTCGCCTCTCAGCGTGTCGTCCTCGGTGTCTCGGAACAACCAGTCGCCGGTCACCTCGTCCAGAACGCTGATATCGGCCTCGCGACCCACGGCCAGACTGCCCAGCGAGTCTGCCATGTCCAGCGCGCTGGCCGGATTGGTCGTTGACATGCGGATCACGTCCTCCAGGGAGAAGCCCAGAGCCAGGAACCGGGACAGCATCTCGGTCATGCTGTGCACGGTGTGCAGGCGTCCGGGGATGGTCAGATCGGTGCTGATGCTTCGGGGCACGACACCGCCATCCAGTGCGCGGCGGGCAACGTCGAAGCTGAAGTTCTGTCTCCCGTGAGCCGTGTCCAGGAAAACGCCGCGCTCTTGAGCTTCAAGAAGCTCCGGCAGAACGTTTCCATCGTCGCCGATGATATTGCCCGAATTGCCGCTGAACAGGTGAGTGATTATGTCGCCCTGCTCCAGCAGAGGAAGCAGTTGTTGAGTGATCGTCGGGCCGCCTTCTTCCACGAAACGGTCGCCGATGTGGACCATCAGACGCACGCCGCCGTCGTTGGCGGCCTGCTTGGCAAGCTCGACCATCTCGACGCCCATCCTCGGCACTCCAGGCCCCACGGCGCGAATCTTCACGCCCTGGATGAGACCTCTGTTGGCCTGAATGACGTTGACCGTCTCCTCCAGGTCGATGTCCTCCCGTCGGGAGAGGTCAGGCTGGAAGTTGAGACCGGCTCGGGATATGTGGAGCATGCAGAATATGCGAGTTTTGGCTTCGGGAACGACGAACCGGGGGAAGCCGCCGAAAGTGTAGCACCCGGCGCTTCCGGCATCCACCACCGTGGTGACGCCGGAGTAAACGCCCGCCAGATCGGGCTTCACGCCAGTCTGATTGACGCCATCATAGACGTGGGTGTGCAGGTCGATAAGTCCGGGGACCACCAGCTTGCCGGACACGTCGACGATCCGAGTCTCAGGGCCGGGTCGGATGTTGGGGGCCACCTGAGATATTGAGCCGTCCTGAACAGCCACATCCAGCCTTCCCCGAAGGTCTTGAGAGGGGTCCAGGACTTCGCCGCCCTTGAGCAGAAGATCGGTCATTGGGGGTTTCACCTCCGCGCTGGCGGTCTGGTCTGCCGCCGCCTGACCGATGTTATATCACCCGTTGGAACGGGCGCAAGGTTAACTCTCGAGGCTCAAACCCACCGTCGCCGGAAGGCCAGCGTGACCAGTATGAATCCCGTCGGAGCGACGCCCGCCATCCAGTCCCAGTGGACGTATCGACCGAACAGAGGGTTGATGGTTGCGCTGGCAACGATGGCCAGTCCCACAATCGCCACTGCCCAGAACAGGGCGACTCCCCACGATCTGGGCGCCAGTGTTTCTCCGCTTAATCGAGACGTGTTGTGTTTGCCTGGTTGTCTTGCCATCTTCAAACCGTCCTGTTGTGCTGTTGTTATTCCAGGGCCGTCGTAAGATTAGGCGCTCTTTGCCAAGTTTCGATGCAGAGTGCTCCCTACCAGGTCGGTTCACGGCTTGAAATGCACAAAAATTGTCCAAGTATTGAACATTTCCAAACGCTGTTTTCAGGTTTCTCCCACACTGTCTAAGAGTTCTGGTTTGCCAGGACACGTAATTTGCGACAGAACCGCCTGAAAATTGCTGACAACCTGACACAATTTTGGCGGTAATTACATGGATATTGGACGCAGACCAGATTATTCTAAGAATACGCATCACACAATATCGTTCAAACGTTCACAGAATCTTGTTCGCAATACCGGGAGCCACTTACAAGATTGTGGAATTTCAGACATAATCTGCTGGTTCAATTCTCGGTCACGAGTTTTGTCATCCTCGCCGCGGTTGCCGTGGTGTTGATCTACACGTTGTCCAGCATGATCCGCTCCAACGCCATTGACGACCTGGTTGACGAGGCCATCGGCGCAACATCCATGCAGATTCTCAAAGCCGTCACGCCCGAAGACCTGCGAACTCCGATGGTTGGAGAGCGCTATGACAGCTTCCACGAATTCGTCCAAACCTCCATCGTCTCCAACAGAACAGCAAGGATCAAGCTGTGGAGCGCCGACGGCACGGTGATCTACTCCAACGACCGCGCCGGTGTCGGTGAGATGTTCCCTAATAACGAGAACCTGCTGGCGGCATTGGCAGGGGAGAACGCAGTCGAAGTCAGCGTCCCGCAAAACGCCGAGCACGATCTGGAACGAGACCTGGGAACACTGATGGAAGTGTACACGCCCGTTACGTTCCCCGGTGAAACCCAACCAGGTGGCGTTTTTGAGATATACCAGTACTACGCTCCTGTGGCCCAGCGCATCAGCGACCTGAGGATGTTGGTGATATTCTCTGTGATCGGCGGTTTCGTTGCGCTTTACGCCGGGCTGGTCTTCATCGTGGGAAGCGGTTGGAAAACCATTACCCGCCAGAAAATTCAGCTTGAGACCGTCAATCGCGAACTTGCTGATCGGGTGACAGAGGTCAGAGGCTATAACAATCGGTTAAGTCAGGAGGCCGTCGAACGCGCCCTTGCGCAGGACGCCCTGCGAAACGCCGAGGAGAAGTATCGCTCTTTCATCGAGAACGTCAACGACTCAATCGTGGTTCTTCAGAATGGACAGACCGTCTATCGGAACCCTGCCTACGAAGAGTTGCTGGGTTACAACGTTGAGGAGACCGCAGGACAGAGTTTCCTGGATAACGTCGCAGAGGATGACCGAGATCGAGTGCGCGGGCACTATCAGGCGCGTCTCAGGGGCGAGGATGTGCCCGACCAGTATGAAGTAAGACTGATCACCCGAGACGGCAGTCGAGCCACGGTGGAGGTCCGCCCCAGAGTCATTGATTACGAGGGCGAGCAGGCCACGCTGGTGATGATGCGCGATATCACCGAGCGCAAGCAACTGGAGGAACAACTCTTCCAGTCGCAGAAGATGGAGAGCATCGGTCAACTGGCAGGCGGAGTCGCCCACGATTTCAATAACCTGCTTACCGCAGTCCTCGGATTCTCGGAACTGGCGGCCATCCAACTGGCGTCTCAAGGACGAGTTAACCCCAAATACTTGGATGAGATCCAACTGTCAGGCGGACGCGGCGCCCAGCTCACAAAACAACTGCTGACCTACTCTCGTCGTCAGGTCGGTGAACTCCAAATAGTGGACCTCAACGAACTCATCGCCAATCTGGACGGCATGCTCAGAAGGCTGATCGGCGAAAACGTCGAGCTGGTCGTGAACACCGCGCCTGAACTGGCGAGCGTCAAGGCCGATCCGGGCCAGATAGAGCAGGCGCTGGTCAATCTGACAGTAAACGCTCGCGATGCCATGCCCACAGGTGGGCGGTTAACCATCCAGACTGAGAATACGCATGTTGGAGACGAAATCTATGACATGGACTGTGAGGCTCAGCCTGGCGATTATGTGATGGTCCAGGTGAGTGACACCGGCGCTGGAATCACGCCTGAGGTGTTGGGCCGCATCTTTGAGCCCTTTTTTACGACCAAGCTGGCAGGCCAGGGGACGGGTCTGGGCCTATCGACAACCCATAGCATTATCAAACACAATTCTGGCTGGATTCGCGTCGAGAGCCGACTCGGCGAAGGCTCGGTCTTCTCCATTTACATACCAATGGTCGAAGACACGGCGCCAAAATCTCTCCAGCCAGACAGAATCAACGGTCTACTAACCGGCGCCGAGACGGTGCTGGTTGTCGAGGATGAACTGGTCGTACGACGCCTGACCACAGAGGTGCTTGAGCGCCAGGGATACACGGTCCTGAGCGCATCCGACGGGGCCGAGGCTGTGAGAGTCATGGAAGATCACAGCGGACGCATCGACCTGCTGCTCACAGATGTGATTATGCCCATCATGGGAGGCTACGAACTGGCAGAAAGGTACCAACTTGCCTACCCTAACGGCAGCACGGTGTATATGTCAGGCTATCCCGAACCCAGGGTATCGGATCAAGATATCCGGGAATCGGAGGTGGCATTTCTCGCCAAACCGGTCTCCATAGTTGAATTGACCCAAGAAGTCCGTCAAACCTTGGACAAACGACCAACGGCCGACGCAGTCATCGCCGACTGACCTCTCAGTCACGATCTGCTGTCTCTGGCTGCTTTGCTGAACAGTCGCTAAGCTACGACGGCGATGGCCTCGATTTCTACCAGAAAGTCAGGATGAGCCAGGCCCAGCAGCACACAGATCGTGTTGGCGGGCGGGTCACTTGTGAAATGGCGTCCAACCAGGTCGCGGCCTTTCTGGGCGTCTTCCTGTTTAACGACGTAGGTAGTTAGCTTGACCACATCGGCAAAGCTCGCTCCAGCCTCGGCCAGCACGTCTTTCAGGTTAGACATGACCTGCTCCCCCTGAGCATCGAAATCTCCTTTGCCCACCAGGTTGCCATCCACGTCTCCGGCGACCTGGCCAGCGCAGAACACGATGCGGCTGGCGCCATCGACAGCGATGCCGTGGGAGTATGAACTAAACGGCGTGTGAAGC
>JASLRP010000059.1 GCA_030743915.1 SAR202 cluster bacterium
ACCAGCAAAACGACGTAGATCAGGGATGATATCGTCGCCGCAACCCTTCGCGTCGTAGATGCCGCGAGCCAACTCTGAATGACCCAGCGAGAAAATGGCATGGAGAATCGGCTTTTCTTGTGACCGGTCTCCTTTATATGCTCTTGGAACTCCCATTCGAACAGCGTGGAGAATCGGCACTCTTTGCAGTCCCAACTGTGTTTGGATTGCATCATGGTCCGAGTCTCCTGGATGTTGTTGCCTGGCGCTTTCTACTATACGGCCCGTGCTGTTTCAACTTCGCACGTGGTTGCTTGTGGGAAGCCATGAAGTCTCGACATTAGCGTCGGGTCTGGACAGGCTAATCGAGTGGGCCAGTCAACCACAGTCATATGTGATCGCGATTTTGGAATTGGCGGGCGCCCGCGAGCCATTACCTGATTCAGTCGATTCGTCAGCAAGGCGAAAATAGCTGCTGAACTGGCGGAGGGGACAGGATTCGAACCTGCGATACGCGTAAACGTATGCTTGTTTTCAAGACAAGTGCCTTAAACCACTCGGCCACCCCTCCACGAGGTGATTGTGCTGGTTACTATGAAGACGTTCCTCTGTTCAAAGAGTCCGCATCCTGGCAGTAGCCGTACTTGGGCCATCTCGTCGTCAGCGAGGGTCCTGGTAACGGATAACAAAGAGCACCCATCCTAATTCTACCGCAGCCTCATCTCGCAATCCAGGTATCAGATACAAAGCTACTCAAGCATGTTTCTTCAATACCACAATTGGGTATCTCTCAACAAGTGGTAGGATTAGAAGAGATGATGTTGTATTTATTGTCTAAATATAACACCATCAATTCGTATGTATTTCGGGTCGGGACCAGTAATCTCTTGCCCGCTTGGGCTAACATACTGATGCGCTATACACACCAACCAGTCGTTTACTGAGAGATGTATCCGAACCATCCGGCTTTGGGTGCCTGTCGGGAATCTACCTTTAGGCGACCCCTTCATGAGTCGACCGACATCCATATATGCTTGACCACTCTTCAGTTTTTCTCTAATATCCAGAACGCGGTAAATCTCCCACAGTTCAGTATTCGGGGATCGGATTACAATTGGATCATTGGATGGAGTTGCCATGACTAATGAACTATTCGAACTGCTAAGCCTATACATAGATGGTGGCACCAAATTGGAAGTTGTGGACGACTGGATCGCTGTCCATATCTGGGATGCTGATCACAAAGATCGAGATATTATCGACCAGGTTGCTGTCGAGTTGTCGTATGTCAAAGACAACGTGTCCGACGAAGCGTCTTTTCGAATACGCATGAGTGAATTGGTCTCTCCTAATGTTCGAGTCGAACTTGCTGTTTCAGAACCAAAGCCATTGATATCGATGGCCACTTCCAGTAACGATGTTGACCTTGATGTTAAAACATGGGTTATTGGTGGTGTGGTTAATCACCGAGTTGCGCACCGCTTTGCGTAGGCTGAGGTAGGTAGATTATCCGTAAAGGGATTCGAGTGATCCTGATATTTTCCAGATATATATCGAACCAATACAACCCCGGTATTTCAAACTGCACAACTAACTGAGCAATCAAATCCACGCCTCTATCACTTTCTCCTTCAAAATTCACTGTCTGTGTCATGGGTTCTGGAGATTCCCCAGATGGCTTTTGGATTCGGATTTGGATTGAATAAACACCTCTAGCTGAACCAGATTTGAACCTCAACAGTAAGTCTATCTCTCTTGTTAACGGGTTCATGACTTCCGGCACATTGGGGCCAACTGCGTTTGCCGTGATCCGATCTATCATTCGGATCACGGATTTCACACCATCTTGCTCGACGAGAACGCGTTCGCAGATTGTCGCAGCTTGCAAATAAGGGCCATCTGCGAACGGCATATTGGTGTGGGATTCGAAAAGGTCTGGATTTTGCACAGTTCGCCCTCACTTCAATTTGCTGACAGTTACACTTGTTATCATACACCTACTCGAACTCGGATAACCTCGTCATCATCCGGTCACCGAAATCATGCCGATTGACTTCAAACCAACTCAACCTTAAACTTTGGATTCTATGACGCGATGTTCGTAGGTGGCAGTCGCATTGTCCGGAGTTGGCATCATGGCTTCTCAAAACCATCCGTCGTTGCTCTCGTTGATTCCCAGTCTGATTCATGCGTTGGTCCCAATCGGCGGAGTGATCTTTCTGGCGATCGGGTTCAGCGGTCTGCTGGTTGTGGGGTTTGGGTCGGTCTTTGGCAAGGATTTTATCTCTGGAGAACGGGCGGACGTTGTTTACACCAGCGAACGATGCGCCGACTATTTCGAGTTCCACCCCGAGGCTCAGGACTGCCGGAGCGCGGCCACCGCCCACCACTATGACGAGGTGGTGGATATTCGCGGAGGAATCGGAGTCCTGGGAGCCATAGTCCTGATTGCCTACTACGGCCTGAGACGCCGGCTGAAATGGGCATCGGATTCCAAACTGATTCCGAAGGGGTTCTCATCGACGGTGGCGGCGTCCCTGTGTGGAGCGGCGGCTCTCTTGCTTCTGGGGGTGTTCGCCATGCAGGCTGGTTTCGGGAATACGTCGGGCGCGGGAGTCCTTCTGAGTGGAGGGCTGGTCTCAGCCGTCGCGTTCCTGGCATACGCAACCCAACTATCCAGAGACCTGCTGAGGAGCGCCTAGACCGTTGTGAGCCTGCGAGGTCGCCGATTTCTGATTCACGGCCCGATGGGACTTGCGCTCATCGCCGTGTTCTGGTCGGTGTCCTGGCTTCACGTGGACCCTTTCGGCAGGCACTCGTTCTTCGGTCTGTGGTTGGGATACATTCTCGTGGTGGACTCCATCGTTCTGTGGCGTCGAGGCGAGTCTCTGCTCACCCGCAGTCCTGCTGGATTTGTCCTGATGTTCGTGGCGTCGGCTCCGCTGTGGTGGGCGTTCGAGGGGATAAATCAGCTAACTGATAACTGGCATTACGTCGGAGTCTCCCACTACTCGGCTTCGCAGTACGGTCTCCTGGCGACCTGGAATTTCTCCATCGTGATACCGGCTGTTTTCGAGACTGCCGAACTGCTGAGCGCCTTTGCCGTCATCCAACGTTTCAGCCACGGTTCGAAACTCTCTCTTCCTGGCCCAGCCCTGGTTGCCATCTCAGCCTTCGGAATTCTGATGATACCCGCGATGGCCCTGTGGCCGAGGTTCGTGTATCCGGTGGCGTGGATGAGCCTGTTTCTGATTCTGGACCCTGTGAATCTGGCACTCGGCAGGCCCAGCATCGCGTCGGATATTCGCAGGGGCGACTGGCGAAACGTCGCCGCTTTTGCGCTGGGCGCGTTGGTATGCGGGTGGTTCTGGGAGATGTGGAATTTCCGAGCGCTTCCCAAGTGGGAGTACGCCATCCCGTACCTGGGATTCGCGCGAGTGTTCGAGATGCCTGTGTTGGGATATCTCGGGTACCTTCCGTTCGGGCTGGAGGTCTATGCTGGTTATCACTTCTTGACGGGATGGTTCTCGTCCGACGTGAAGAATTAACGTGCGTCAGTCCTGAGAGCGCGGGACACGTTGAAAAACCGTTGTAGCGCCACCAGCGACCACAGGGCTTCGATCACCATTATGGGATAGACCTCCTCCAGTCCGCTGTACGCAGAGGTGGCCGCCGACGCTCCGGCGAATATCAGTATGTTCCACCTGGACCGGTCCTCCAGCCAGTACGACAGAAACATGATGGCAACGGCGATTGAGCCAAATACAGTCAGCATTTTTGTATTTATCCTATTGGGATATCAGCAGTTTGCGGGTTGACCCGCGCACGCTGCAACTGCCGCTTTGGCAGTGTTTGACAACTACAAATCATGACATTAAAGTCTGAGGCATTCCAGTCTGTCTTGAATCTTAAGCGATTCATCTGGAGAATATTTGACTATTCCAAATCAGCAGGAGAACTCATGTACTTGGTTTCGAACACAGTCAGAGCCGTGCCAGGCAGACTCGCTGAAGCATTTTCAGTGATCGAAAGCCTGTATGAAACGATGAAACCCCAACCAGGTTTCGGTTCAGCTAGGCTCTTGCATTCATTGGCTGAACCGGACCTGTACTCGATTTCACTTCGCTGGGAAAGTCGAGCGGCTTCCGAAACATGGCGCACCAGCGAAGAGCGTGAAGCCCAGGTCAGGGATAACCCTTTAGAGGGCCTGACAGTGCCTGTAGCGCCTCCCCGAGCAGCAGAGGTTGTCGGCAGCGTCGGAGAAGATGAGTGGTTGACCCCTGGCGGATTCTTCATTGTGGTTTGGGATATCGACCAAGGCGCCGAGGCAGCAAGAGCCTTTGTGAACAGCCGAATGCAGCTATTCAACCTGCTGAAAGAGCACGACGAAAATTATCTGGGAGGGGTGATATACAGGTCTATGGGCGATCCGCGTATGATGATCGTCGCTCACGGACTGGCCGACGCAGAAGAGGGATTGGGATTGAGAAACAGCGATCCAATCCCTGGAGTGGCAGAGATCAGAGCGGCGAATCCTCCCGGCAATTTCTCCTCTACCGGCAGGCCAGTGATTATCAACCGATGGGAAGTGGCGATGAGAGTCACGCCTTAGCTCGCTACTTTGTTGATTCGGCTGCCTCTGCCCCAAGATAAGGACATTTTTTGAAAGGCAGGCAACCCGAGAGTTCTGACATTCAGGTTATGCCTGCAACCTTCCGTATCAGTCCGGTGATGCCATCGGGCGGTGTGTCCCCTGTCCAGGCAACGTACTGGTCAGGCCGAACGAGTATCAGGCGCGACTCGAACTCCCTTCGATCTCCCTCAAATGTATCTCGCACGACTTTTAGTGGCACGTTCAGGGCCCCGGCTGTTTCCTCGAAGGCCTTGACCGTTGAGTCCTCGGCATCGAAGGCCAGCAGGGTGAAACCGGCGCCCAGTTCCTCATAGACGTTGTGTCCGGAGGACAGGCGCTGTGGAGCCAGATGATGCCCAGCCGTTGCCACAAGAGTAAGACTCCCGTGAATACTGCACACCGAGTCGGGAGGCCCCATTACCACCGAAGAGCCTTCATAATGAGGCTCATAGGTTCGGTGGACTGCGGTGTCAGCTTCCTCGACCTGTTTCCAGGCTTGTTCGAACTCCTCAAGATTGCGGTCTGGGCTGTATTTCTCCAGAAACGTCCTGTCTTCCTTGATGCCGCCGGCGATAACGTCCTCGCCGGTTTCCCAGAAAATCGGGCGGCGCTCCTCGCTGTATGAGTTCAACAGAGCGTCGCCTCCCCATCCATTGAGAGCGGCGGCCAGTTTCCAGCCCAGGTTCGTCACATCCTCCAGCCCCGAGTTCAGGCCATAGGCGCCGTAGGGCGGATGGCTGTGGGCGGCGTCCCCGGCGATGAACGCCCGGCCGTGGCGATACGTATTTGCGACCGCGACGCGCAGTTCCCAGAATCCGATGTGGTCGAACTCGACGGTAAAATCAAATCCGGCGGCGCGTTGAAGCAGGCCGTGAAAGTCGTAATTTTCAGTAGTGGCGTCTCGCGGCACGGGCGCGTGGAAGAACCACCCCTCGCCCACATCGATTCTTCCGAAGAACTGCCACACGCCTTTGAGGTCAGGACTGAGAGCGCGATAGACGGTCCGTTCAGGCAGGCGCTTCAGGCCCTCATGAAGCTCGCGAGAGCGGAAGACCAGGAGCGCCATTTTCTGATCGAAGTCCGTGCCCTCCCGCTGGATGCCGAAACGCTCTCGCACCGTCGAGCGGGCGCCGTCGCATCCCACGACGTAGTCAGCCTCCAGGGCTTGCCTGCCAGGCCCGTTCTCCTCGGAGATGGTGACGCGAACACCATGATCGTCCTGCTCAATGGCCTCTGCCGACCAGCCGAACATGCTTGTGACGCTGTGCAATTCGGCCATGCGAGCGCGAAGAACCTCTTCCGTCAGGTACTGGGGCAGGCGTTCATTGGCCTGGAAGAAGTAGTCGCCATACGATTCACGACCGACGGGAACGTACCAGTGATCGCTCATCAGGTCTCCGTAGGCGGTGATGCCTCCGATAGGGTAGCCGGTCGGCAGAAGGCGCGCGGCTCTCAATTCGTCCACGGCTTCCCAGAAGTAGAAATGCTCCAGAGAGCGGTGGGTGAGGTTCTGGCCTTTGGGAATCCGTTGCGGCGTCATATGACGCTCAACAACGACACACGAGATATCCCGCTGTCCAAGCTCCACGGCCAGCGCAACCCCGACAGGCCCCCCGCCCACGATGATTACCTGATAGCGTTGATCCATAGCAACAATGTTCTCTCGGATGGGATTCGATGCGGCCAAAAGCGCATCGTCACAGAATGGCGGCAACAATACAATCGCATAAAGACGTTGTCAAATGTCGCCTGATCCTGGCACCTAAATACCTGATCGCCTGACAGCCTTGAAGGGCCGAGTGGGCAGGGCGGGGGTGACTTCGTGTGGTGGGGGGTGTGAAGTACCCTGGAGGTTGGTGCCCCGGTGACTCGCCACTCGGCCTCTATATATCAATATCATGCAGGCAGTTGCCAAACGGTTGCCATGCCTGAAAACGAGGCTACTTCCCCGATGTTGGGACGTTCTTCAAGAGGTCCCAGCCAGCAGAAGTGATTGTGGGAGCCGCTTTGGGGTCCTTGGGATTCAGCGTGGAGTAAGTCCATGTGATTTCTTCAAAGTTCAGTGACACCGCCTCTTGAGATTGGCCATCGCTGGTTCCTGATGTTCCCACGGAGCCGACGTTTACGTTCTTCAGGCCAACTTCGAAGAAGCAAATGTTTGTGTCACTGGTGGACCCGGTCGTGCATACTTCCAACCTGGCATTGGGATAGACTTGCCCGTTGACGGCGCTGAGAAAGAGCGCCGGCGTGCTTTTGTCGATGCCTTTGGATACCTGAACCGCTTGAAAATTAGCCGCCACCGTGCTCCTGGTCCCATCGTTAGATGAGCCAGACGAATTCGATACCCCAAGGTTGAACCCATTCACGTCAATCCAACCGTGGTGATTCTGGTCCAGAGATTCTCCTTCGATCCCATCTATTTGCAGAAACACTGCCCCGGAGGTCGCGCCCACCAGCGCGATTCCGATAACCAGCAATGTCATCGAGAGTAGAAATTTGCTCCTGGATGTTCCTCGTTCCAGCCTTCTCATACCAATGTCTCCTTTGGTTATTTGTTAGACACTGGTTTAGATATCATGACAACGTTACTCAAACAAGTAACTCAGTTCTATTTTCGTAGGATCGGGATGACGGTTGGAGTCGGGTGAGTGTCAGCGTTCATGGCGCGGCCAGCTAACCTTATCCTACTGCATTGCGCTAACTCCAATGGTTTGAGCTGACGTACGGCTCCACTTTCTCGTACGCCTGTTATAATTGCGTCGCCGCCGTTGGAGTTCGACAATACGACGGCCCAGGAGAGCCAGTGGCGCCAAGACGTTTTTTTGGCAAAATCATCAAGGTCCAACAGCACGAGGATACTCGCGCGCCGTTGTCCTTTGACCTGGACGGGGAGCAGCACGATATTCAGGACGTCATGGTCTCGTGGCAGGACTACGGGATGCCCAACGACGGACGAAAGCACAAGTGGATTCAGCGACATCACCGGAACTATTTTCACGTTCGCACCACGAAGGGCGAGACCTACGAAATTTACTACGATCGGGGCCTGTCGATGGACAGCCCCAAGCACATGAAATGGTACGTAACGAAACAACTGTGAGGCGATTTTCAGCTTGAGAATACTGGTAACAAACGACGACGGTATCAACGCTCCCGGACTGTGGAAGGTCGCGGAGTCTCTGCAAGCATTGGGGGATGTGGTGGTGGTGGCCCCGGACCGCGATCAGAGCGGGGTGGGCACGTCACGCACTCTGCTCCAGGTTCTTCGAGTCATTGAGGTTGAGTCGCGTATTGAGGGCGTTCCTGCCCGCTCGGTGCATGGGACTCCCGCCGACTGTGTGATTCTAGCGATGGAGACCCTGTTCCCTGAGCCGTTCGACCTGCTGGTCTCCGGCATCAATCCGGGAGCGAATCTGGGCCTGGATGTTCTGGACTCAGGCACCGTGGGCGGCGCCTTTCGGGGGTACTTTCGGGGCATTCCGTCCATAGCGGTCTCGGTCACTTCATTGAGCAACGTTCGCTACGATCTGGCCGCGCGAGTCACCGCCGAACTTGCCAAGGCCATTTCCGATCATAAACTGTCCCAGCCGATGATCTTCAACGTCAACGTGCCCAACATAGCCACAGACCAGATTGACAAGGTGGAGATGACCACTCTCGGCCCCAAGGCCTACTTGGAGAGCGTGGTGGAGGGCAAGGACGGGCGGCGTGTCCACTACTGGATTCATCACAACAAACCCATTGGCGACCACGCCGAGGAGGGCACGGACATCTGGGCAGTGCGCCACAATCGCATCTCCATCACTCCGATGGACCCGACCTTTATCTCGGGGCACGGCGGTCAGGATTTCGGTCCGGTGGCCCAACAGCTTTCAAACAGGCTTGGGACCAACGGACATCAGACCAACGGGCATCATTAGAAGCTGTCAGCGATCAGCTTTCAGGATTTGTCACACACAGAACAAGTGGATGGAAAAGGAGCAATGCCATGATCTATGAGTATCGAGTTTATGATGCCGCGCCCGGAAAACTTCCTGCCCTTAACGCACGGTTCCGCGACCACACCATGGGGATCTTCGAGCGGCACGGAATAAAGAACATCGGCTACTGGACGTCCGCCGTGGGCGATGTCTCGAACCGGCTCATCTACATCATCGCTTTTGAAGACATGGCGCACCGTGAACGCGCCTGGAACGCCTTCCAAAACGACCCAGAATGGCAAAAGGTTCGCGCCGAATCCGAGGTTGACGGCGCGTTGACAAGCAAAGTGTTCAACTCGTTCTTGTCGCCCACCGACTACTCGCCGCTTCAATAGGATGGCAAGCTATCACATCGCCGTTGACATAGGCGGCACCTTCACCGATGTAGTAATTCAGAACACCGAGGACGGCGCACTCTGGACGGCCAAGACTCCTTCGACGCCCAGTGATCTGGCGTCGGGTTTCATGTCAGGTGTCCAGAACGCCATCCAGCAGGCGGACGCCGACCCTGCCTGCGTTCAACGCATTTTCCACGGCACAACCATCGCCACCAATGCCGTCATCGAGCGCACGCCGTCGGACATCGGCCTGCTGACCACAAAGGGATTCAAGTACGTCCTGGAGATAGGACGTCACGACATACCTCGTCGTCAGAACATCTACGCCTGGGTCAAGCCTGAGCGTCCGGTTCCGCCCAATCGAATCTTCGAGGTCTCGGAACGTCTTGACCGCGCCGGCAATGTGCTTGTCACACTGGACGAGAATGATGTTCGAGCGGCCGCACGCCAGCTCAGAGAGCAGGGTGTCGAGGCTGTGGCGGTGTGTTTTCTGTATTCTTACGCGAGCCCAGATCACGAAGATCGGGCCGCTGAAATCCTGCGTGAGGAGATGCCCGGAGTCCAGGTCGCGCTCTCGTCAGAGGTGCTTCCTCAGTTCCGAGAGTTCGAGCGCACCGTCGCCACGGTGTTGAATGCCTACGTCATGCCTCGGGTGGGCCGCTACCTGAACGGGCTGGAGTCTGCGGCCAAGCGTCACGGCCTTGACGCTCCGCTGTTCATCATGAAGTCCAACGGCGGTGTCACCAGCGCGGACATGGCGGCAAGACAGGCCATCCACACGGTGCTTTCTGGCCCCGTGGCCGGAGTGATGGGCGCAACTCAGATTGCCAACGCCGCAGAGTCTCCCAGCTTCATCTCCGTGGACGTTGGCGGCACCAGCGCTGACATATGCCTGGCGCGGGATGGCGAGCCTGAGATGACTGTCGAGCGAAGCATCGGCGGCCTGCCGCTTCAGCTTCCCATGCTGGACATCGTGACCATCGGAGCCGGAGGCGGCAGTATTGCACGACCTCTGGCCGCTGGAGGACTGTCTGTCGGCCCCGAAAGCGCGGGGGCAGACCCTGGCCCGGTCTGCTACAACCAGGGCGGAACGATGCCGACGGTCACCGACGCTCGGCTGGTTCTCGGACATCTGCCGCCACATCTGCTGGGCGGCGAGATGGCCCTGAACGTTGACGCGGCCCGAAAGGCGATTCAGGACGAGATAGCCACGCCTCTAAATCTGGAAATGGCCGAGGCCGCGTCGGGAATCGTCGAGATCGCGGACAACAACATGGCCGGAGCCATGCGCGCCGTGTCCATCGGCAGGGGACTGGACCCCAAGGATTTCGCGCTGTTGGCATTCGGAGGGGCAGGGCCCCTGCACGCCTGCGCGCTGGCGTCGCTGCTGGGGATGCAGTCGGTGGTCGTGCCTCCGACTCCGGGGGTGCTGTCCACCTACGGCCTGCTGTTCACCGACCTGCGAAACGACTACGTTCAGACCTTCGTCCACTCCGGCGAAACCCCGTCAATCGAGGAGATAACGTCGGTCTATTCTCGGCTGGAAGATCAGGCGTGGGAGTGGCTGACTCGTGAGGGTGTCTCTCGGGATGTCGGTCAGGTAACGCGATCCGCCGACCTACGATACGAGCATCAGGGCTGGGAGATCACCGTGGACATGCCCGACGGTCCGATAACCGAGGCGACGGTGGACCATCTAATCGCCAACTTTCACGATCTCCACAATCGGCTATACACCTACAATCTGCCCCAGGCGAACGTGGAGTTGGTCAATCTGAGAGTCAGCGCTGCGGGAGCGTTGCCCAGGCACGAGATGTCCACACTGCCCAGCGCAGACGGTCAGCGACTGGAGCCAGAATCTCACCGTCCGGCGATGTTCTTCAGATCTGTGGGATACGTCGATACGCCGGTATATCGAAGGGACTCGCTGCTGGCGGGTTCGGAACTGGTCGGTCCGGCGGTTGTGGAGCAGAGGGACACCACAACACTGCTGGCTCCGGGATTCCGAGCGGTGGTGGACTCCTACGGCAACCTGGTGATTACGGGCGGGTCGTAGGGCCAAAAATAATACCTGTTCTTCACAGGTACTATCAAAGTGGACAAACTCAAAGAGACATGCGACTCACTCTGGCTTAGATTTGGGTTCCGTGGGTTCGGGTACCCTAGGTTTTAGGCCGAGCGCCAATCGCCATTTCTGTTCAGTCAACGGAGGTAAGTTCTTTATCTTTCTCTGTGGTTTTGCCATATCAGAAATACTCCGAATGACTACGTGCCAGGTATATCGTAGATCGTCGTGACATCCCAACCTCTGTCGTCTCTACTGTAGTATGAGTATATCAAAATACTCTCAATGGTATTGTCGATTATGAACTCGTAGTGAATATGTTCAGCGTCTGATGGTTCAACCTCTAACCTGAAGGTTAAGGAACGATCATCAATTTTCGGCCATCCATACGATAGACCTGTCCGTTCTTCGAATTGCTGTTCAATATCGGTTAGTTGATCGGGAGAGATCGGCTTTAATTGTTGAATCGTTGTAATATTCTGCTCCGTTGGATCAAAAGACCACAATACATGACCGGCGTTAGAGAAGATTATGGCGACCGATAGGTGAATGGTGTTGTCTGTTAACGGACGATGCGTGACCTCATGGCTGATAACGCCGCGAGGAATTCGATCTCGGAACAGCCCTAATCGGTAAGACGCCCAACCCGCCGCAGTGACTATGGCCACGATCTGAACTACGTCTTTAGTGATACCGACGACCCTCTTGAGATTGTCGGTCGGTGTTACTGCTGAAGGAGTTACCTGGAGAGCAGTATCAGAAGGCGAAACCGAATTGCCAGAGGCACAGCCAACTGCTATCGTAGCCAGCAGGCTCAGTCCGATGAGGATTTGAACGATGGTTCTCAGGCGGAGGATTTGAACGCTCACTTGTGAGATATCTAAACTGGCCACAGGATAGTCATTAGCTGTGCCAAAACAGCGAACATCCGAAGCCAACACGACGACAATTCCGGCCCAAGGAAACGACCCCAACACGACCCAACCAATAACGAGGCGAACATGAGCGTTGATCCCATAACTCTCGAAATAGTCCGGGGCGCGGTAAGCTCCATAATCCTTCAGATGGAGGGACTGGTCGAGCGCACGGCCATGTCTCCGGTCATCAAAGAGAAGATGGACTATTTTGTGGGCATATACGATCTTGAAGGGCGGATCGTCGACGCCTTCCTGTCCACCAGCGGCCCGAGGAT
>JASLRP010000060.1 GCA_030743915.1 SAR202 cluster bacterium
GACCGCCGGAACGGATACCGCCGTGTCAACCAGCAACGAACGGGTCTCATCACCGGCCTGGACGATGGCGGCTGTTCGAGCGCCCACTGCTCTGGTGGCTCCCATTAGATCGACGACTCGGTCCTTTCCCGTTGCCGGAGGAGCCACGAAAGTCACCTGGCACCCCTCGTCTGTGGAGACGAATGGCCCGTGGAGATACTGCTCCAGGTGAAGTCCCTCGGTCGTGGTGTAGTTGGCTTCCTTCATTTTGAGCGAAACTTCATAGGCCGTCGCCGAGTTCGGTCCCCAGCCAGTGAAGTAGTGACGCTGGACGCCTGAAGTCTCGGCGGCCCACTCTTTGACGGCGTCTTCGCTCCTCAGCGCCTCGGAAACAAGGTCGGGGAGTCTGGAAAGTTCGTTATTGAGGATTGTGCCTTCCGGAGAGTCTCCCAACTGGGCCGCCAACATGGCCAGCGCGGTCATCGCGCCGATGTGACTGATGGTGAAAGCCGACGATGGGTCCGAAATCGTAGTGCGCACAACAGCGTCGGCCAGATCGGTATTGGCCGCCGACCCAATACCGGTCACAATCGCCGTGGCCGCGCCCGATTGTTTCGCGAGTTCCAGAGCCTGGGCCGAGTACATCTTGGTGCCACGGTGGCTCATGACGATCACGAGGTCGGTCTCACCCAGCGTGGGGGGGCGAGAGCAGAACTCGAACGAATTCCAGGCTCTGGCGTCCTCTCTGCCTCCGACACTGGTCAGCAGATACTCTCCAACAAGCGAGGCGTGCCACGAAGTCCCGATGCCGACGATGTGTATTCTGTCGGCATTGCTGGCGACTTCTGCCAGGGCGTTGATAGAATCGTGTTCCTCAGCCAGCATGCGGGATATCGCGTCCGGCTGGCCGTGAATCGCCTCGTGCATGAAGTACGGGTGCGCGCTGCGCATCGGAGGTGGCGTTGTCATTCGGAGCCCTTCTGATTCTTTGCCTCACTGCCGGTCAGGGAGAGTTTGAGCAGGTTACCGCGACGCAATGAATTTCTTGATCCGGTCCAGCGCTTCCTCAATGTTCTCGACCGAATTGGCGAAAGAGAAACGGGCGTATCCAGTGCCGTACTCGCCAAACGACTCACCAGCCAGGCATGCGACGCCGGCATCGTTTAGAAGTCTGTCGGCAAACTGCTGGCTGCTCATGCCGGTGCCTTCTATGTTGGGGAAAACGTAAAACGCTCCCTTTGGCATGGCGCACCGGATGCCCGGAATGTCGTTAAGGCCCGCGACGATGATGTCTCTCCGATGTTTGAACTCTGCGACCATCTCGTGTGATGAGTCCTGAGAGCCATTCAGCGCCTCCAGCGCAGCCATCTGGGTGAAGCTGGCTGTGCATGAAACGCTGTTGGTCACCAGTCTGGAAATAGGCTCGACAAGCTCAACCGGCATCACACCGTACCCGATCCTCCAGCCAGTCATCGCGTAGGCTTTGGAGAACCCGTCCAGGATGATCGAACGGTCACGCATCTCCGGAAAGCTCGTGATGGATTGATAATCGCCCTCGAACAAAAATCGGTTGTAAATCTCGTCAGAAAGAACTATCAGGTCGTGTTCTTTGGCAAGGTCCGCCAGTTTTTCCAAATCGTCATTAGATATGATGCTTCCGCAAGGGTTGTTGGGCGAATTCACGATCATCATTTTGGTGCGGTCGGTAATCTGCGAGGCCACTTCGTCCACGTCGATACTGAAATCTCGTGACTCGTAGAGCCGCATGGGCACAGCAACGCCACCGACGAATTCGATCATCGACTCGTATATGGGGAATCCGGGATTGGGGTACAGCACCTCATCGCCCTGGTCAATCAGGGCCATGATGATGAAAAACATGATGGGTTTGCCGCCAGGGGTGACCACCACATGATCTCCGGTCACGGATATTCCCCTGGTGGAGGAGATTTCATCGGCGATACGGTCCCGAAGCTCGTTGAACCCTGGAGACGGGTTGTAGTGAGTGAACCCATTGTTGAGAGCGGCGGAGCCGGCGTCGATCACATTAGACGGGGTCTCGAAATCAGGCTCGCCGATTTCGAGGTGAATCACATCCACGCCCTCAGCTTCGAGCGCCCGCGCCTTGGCAAGCACTTCGAATGCGGTCTCGGTCCCCAGCCTGCTCATTCTTTGAGCTAACTTCATAATTCGTACCCCTGTGTATTCTTGAATAGGAAGGCTATACCAACGCGGCATGCGCTGTCCAGTCTGGAAGATGTGCTAGAATCTGGGATGAAATTCGCTCGATGGAGGCCAGACTCGTGAAGGTGTATCTGGGAGTCCCCAGAGGTTTTTGCGCCGGAGTTGTCAGGGCGGTGGATGTGGTTGAGTTGGCGTTGGAAAAATACCCCCATCCCGTTTACGTAAAGCATCAGATTGTCCACAATCCCTTTGTGGTCAACTCTCTGGAAGAAAAAGGCGCAATCACCGTCGAGGATGTTGAAGAGATTCCGGAAGGCGCGACGGTCGTATTCTCGGCTCACGGTTCGCCTCCGGAGGATTTCGAAAAAGCCAGAAGTCGGAATCTAAATGTGATCGACGCAACGTGTCCTCTGGTCACCAAAGTCCATAATGAGGCCATCAAGTATTCAAACGATGGCCGAAAATTGGTCCTGGTTGGGCACAAAGGCCACCAAGAGGTCAAAGGCACGATGGGCCAGACCGACATGTACTTGTTGGATGATCGCGACGAGCCAATTATGCCCGATTGGGAAAAAAAGACCCCTATCACAGTGCTGACTCAGACAACGCTTTCCGTGGACGACACCACGCAGTCTATTGAAGGAATTCAAGACAATTTCTCTGATGTAATCGTGCGCAACGATCTCTGTTATGCAACCACAAGTCGGCAGGCCGCCGTGAAACAACTATGTAAGTTGGTTGAGCTTGTCCTGGTCATAGGGGCGCCCAATAGTTCCAATTGCAACAGACTGCGCGAGGTCGCGGAGGCTCACGGCGTCGATGCGTACTTGATCAACGGACCCGACGAACTGGATCCCTCCTGGCTTGATGGGGTCGAGAACGTGGGCATCACATCTGGCGCCTCTACGCCCGAGAGCCTTGTGCAGGCAGTGATCGAATCACTGGGAGCCGATCAAGTCGAACGCATTGATGGCGACGACGAGGACGTCAGTTTCGTATTGCCCGCTAACTTGAGAGAATAACTAGAACAACTTGGATCCAAACCACAGCGAAAGTTGACCCACGCCCCATGAGCGGACCCGTTTGATGCGATACGACGTAATAATTGTCGGAGCTGGCCCCGCCGGAAGCACGACTGCCCGAGAGTGTGCCGAGCGAGGACTGTCGGTCCTTTTGCTCGACAAGGCCGAGTTTCCACGAGACAAACCGTGCGGCGGCGGCGTTACCGTTCGAGCCTCCAAGCTGTTGCCATTCAGCATTGAGTCAGTCGTTGAGCGCGTCATCACGGATGTGTATCTGACGCACAAACAGGCCAGCGGATTCAGTCGTCACTCGGATGACGCTCTTGTGAACATGACCCAGCGCAGAAATTTCGACATGCTTCTGTTGGAGAAAGCGCTGGAGGCCGGCGTCATCCTCAGAGAGAACGCAGCCGTCCGCCAGGTGTCCAGGGGAGCGACGTCGATCGACGTTTCCACTCAAGACGAGACCTTCACGGCATCCGTGCTGGTTGCCGCAGATGGCGCCAATGGCAAGACTGCCCAGATGTCCGGAATTCAACAGAGCTTCTGGCAACAAATAGCGTTGGAGGGCAATGTCACGCCGTCATCTGGGATACCTGACCGTTGGCAGACTTGCTTCGGACTGGATATTGGCGGAATTCCAGGCGGATATGGCTGGGTGTTCCCCAAAGGCGACCATCTCAATATTGGCATTGGCGGGTGGCGTTACGTCGGGCCTGGGCTTCGGGAAAGTCTGGGCCACCTGACAAAATTCTACGGATTTGACCGTGAGAACATGTGGGGCTTGAGAGGGCACTACCTCACCATCCGAAAACCAGAATCACCTCTAGTGCGCGGCAACGTGGTCCTGGTCGGAGACGCGGCGGGATTGATCGATCCGATGACCGACGAGGGCATCTACTCGTCGATTTGGAGCGGACAGTCTGCCGCGAGAACCATTGCTGATTACGTGGGCGGGGAAACCTCGAACCTTTTGAACTACAAACGCGAGGTTGAATCCGAATTGGTCCCGGAACTCAGCATATCTCTACGATTCCACGATCTGTTTCAGCTCGCGCCCGGGTTATACCTGTGGGCCGAAAAACACACCGATTTGGTTTGGGCTCTGGCCCGTCGCATCCTGAGGGGAGACCAGACCTACGTGAACGTGATGCTCAGGCACACGGCCACCGGCAACGTAATCGACTTTCTCTCCGATCTCGTCAGAGTCACACCCTATCTCCAGAGGCGCTCAGGTTTGAGAGAACCTGCTCCGCCTCAACGGTTCTTCGTGCGTGGGAGCGTTCAGACCTGAGCGTCCCTCGACTGTCCCAGTTCATCTCAAAGGAATCAGTATGGAAATACAAATCGCCAGCCTTTTGCGCGGCGCTCAAGAGGCTGAAGGCACTGCAATCGTAATCGACGTGTTTCGAGCTTTCACCACAGGCGCGGTGGCATTCTCCAGGGGCGCCAAAAAAATCGTGCTGGTGGCAGAGGTGTCTGAGGCGTTGACTCTCAAAAGCCAGGGCGTTGGCCAGATGTGCATAGGAGAAGTCGCAGGTATGCGCCCGGAGGGATTTGATCTCGGGAACTCGCCTTACGATATGTCACAGGCAGACGTCGAGGGCAAGACGCTGATTCAATCAACCCGAGCTGGCACCGTTGGGATGACCACGGTCACGAAGGCCGATCAGCTTTACGCCGGTTCCTTCGTAATCGCGTCGGCGACTGTCGAAGCTGTCAAACGCCGAAACCCAGAACTTGTCACCATCGTGGCGATGGGCGCTGGAGGGGCGAATAGGACCGATGAGGACGAGCAGTGCGCTCTATTCTTGCGAAACTCGCTCCAGGGCCGAGAGCCAGACTACGATTCGGTAAGAAACCTGATCCTGGCCGGTTCCGAGTCTCAAAAATACGACGACCCGAGCCAACCTCATTTCAAGCCCCAGGACAAAGAGATCGCCCTGCGCATCAACGCGTTTCCATTCGCCATCAAAGTCAACAGAGAAAAAGGATTGCTGGTCGCTCGTCGAGAGGACCTTTAACCACCGAGAGGAACAATCATGGAATATCGACAACTTGGCAATTCGGGCCTCCAAGTATCCACCATTGGACTGGGGACCAACAACTTCGGCAAAGCCTTGTTCGACACAGGCTTGGATTCAGATGCGAGCGTGGCAGTTGTGGACCAAGCCCTGGATGTGGGCATAAACATGATCGATACTGCCAACAGCTACAGTCACGGGTTGTCAGAGGAGTACATCGGCAGGGCGATCAAAGGCAAGCGGGACAAGGTTATTCTCGCAACGAAAGTGTCAAGCCGTATGGGTGAGGGGCCGAACAACGCCGGCAACTCTCGAGTTCACATCATGGCCGAAGTTGAGGCCAGTCTGCGGCGGCTGGACACCGAATATATCGACCTCTACCAGATCCACTGGTGGGACCCCAACACCCCGTTGGAAGAAACCCTGCGAGCGCTGGACGATCTGGTGAGTCAGGGCAAGGTGAGATACATTGGGTCCTCGAATTTCGCCGCGTGGCAAGCTTGCGAAGCGGCATGGACCTCCAAGAGTCTGGGCATCACGTCGTTCGTCAGCGTCCAACCTCGATACTCGATGATGGACAGGGCTGTTGAGAAAGAACTCGTGCCGTTCTGCCAGAAATACGGTGTCGGAATCCTGCCGTACTTCCCCTTGGAGAACGGGTTTCTGACAGGCAAGTATCGCCGGAACCAGGACGCGCCTGCCGGCACTCGATTGGCCTCGAACGATCGAGGAATGTTCACCGACGAGAACTTCGACATTTTGGAGGGCCTAATTGCGTTCGCGAAGGCGCGAGACCACACGATGGTGGACCTGGCGTTCTCATGGTTGCTGGCCAACAAAGCGGTGAGTTCCGTGATCGCCGGAGCGACAAAGATTGAACAGGTGGTATCGAATTCCAATGCCGCCGGATGGAACCTGACGGACGATGAGGTGGCCGAAGTAAACGGAATACTGGGAGCGAACTAGGGAGGCGATCTGATGAAATTCGGTTTCATAGTTCCCCACAATTTCGGACTGGACGACCCGGACGATGTGTTGACCATCGGAAAAAGAGCCGAAGAATTGGGCTTTGACTCTGTTTGGGTCAATCACCACATCCTGAATGTCGGGTATATATTCGACCGGCTGGGAAGCAAACCCTACTACGACGCTCTCACGGTTCTGACCTGGGTGGCCGCTCATACCGAAAGGGTGAGGTTGGGCACAACGGTGCTGGTTCTGCCGTATCTGAACCCGTTGGTGTTGGCGAAGACGCTGGCGACGCTGGACGTAATGTCCAAAGGCAGGTTAAACGTAGGCGTTGGAGTCGGCGCATTGAGACCAGAATCGGACGCGTTGGGCAGCGTGTTCGAGACGCGGGGCCGTTACGCTGACGAAAGCATCAAGATCATGAAAGAACTCTGGTCATCCGAAGATCCGGAGTTTGATGGCGAGTTCTTCTCTTTTTCAGGAGTCAAATTCTCACCCACACCTGTTCAAAAACCTGGCCCGCCGATACTGGTCGGCGGGGCCAGCCCCGCCGCGTTGCGTCGAGTCGCAACCCTCGGTGACGGGTGGCATCCAATGCGGCAGTCCGTAGAGGATTTGACGCAGAACACCCAGACAATCCGCAGGTTGGCCGAGGAAGCTGGACGTGATGGTTCTGAGATCACTGTTACGGTCAGAACAGAGCTGGATGTAACCGAGTCGCTGTCTGATGATTCAGAGTCTCCGATGATTGGGACCGCAGATCAACTGCGCGCCACAATCGAGCAATACGAGGAATTGGGCGTTGACGAACTGGTTCTGTCAGTAAGCACCGATGACGTCGACCGAATTGAACGAACTCAGGACCGGTTTGCCGAGCAGATCATCCACAAACCCAGTTGATGGG
>JASLRP010000061.1 GCA_030743915.1 SAR202 cluster bacterium
TGTTGCGCACGCTGCGGATGCCAACCTGGGTCAGACTTTCGACGTGGTCCATGTGATATATGTGACGGAAAGCGTGGGTATTTGTGTACTCGAAGCCGTGGACGAAGGGCGAGTAGTCTATGTGAGCGTCGAAATGCACGACGTGAAGGGGTTTACTGAACGCTCTCACCACCGGAAACGTAACGGCATGGTCGCCGCCAATCACGACGGGCAAGGCGTCCTTGTCCAATATCATGCGCGTGAGATTGGTGATGTTCTCAAAGGTGCCTTCGACGTTGGTGATCAGAACGTCGGCGTCACCGACATCCACGATGCGATCATTGGCAAGCTCATATTCCAGATACACTTTGTTGGCGTCGTGATCGAAGTAACCCGAATTGCCGAAGCGAAGAGAGTGCTCTCGAATCGACCGAGACCCGAAACGCGAGCCTGGCGCAAAGGGCGAGCCTTCATCAGTCGGCGCTCCCATCACAGCGATATCTGCATCCAGCGTGTCAAGGTCTTGGCACACCGGAGTCCGAAGAAAGGAGACCAACCCGGCGAATCCATAGGTCGATTTGCCCCGGTTGGTAGGATGTTGTTGTCCTGATTGAGTCATATTGTGTTTCCTTCATTCGTTATGGGGCGAGCTTCACAGTTTCATCTTCGCCAGAATTTCGCCGCCTTCAATATCGCCGGTAGGCTCAAATCCGAATCGACGATAGAAACCGGCAGGGCCGCCTTCCCCACCGTGATAGCTGACATACAGCTCTTCGGCATTGGAGCGGGTGCGCACATGGTCAATAAGCAACTCCATCGCTCGCCTGCCGTAATCGGACTTTTGATACCGAGCGTCGATCATGAACCTCCAGAGGAAGTATTCGGCCTTCTCTGGAATGTCTGAAATCATCAGAAACCCCACCGGGGTATCGCCAGCGTAGATTCCTCGGAACCACGCGTCCTCGGCGAAATACGCTTCGGCGATTGACCAGGCATTGGGCGCGACAAGCTGTTCCTGATCAGGTCGGACTTTGAGAGACAAGATTTCTCTGAAGGTCGCCCTTGTGATCTCGCGAAGTGTCACGTTCGAATCCATCGGACCTCCTTCAATGAAGACATTGCCAATATTCCAGGCAAGACACGCCTGCAATGCGGAATTCTGATTCGCTGTTGATCTCTTCCTGGAAAATTGCTCCGACATATCGGCGTTTCGTAGTATATACTTTTTGCATGGCATCGTTATTACAGGCCCAGAACCTGACCAAAGCTTACGGCGATACCCTCGCCCTTAACTCGGTGAATTTCACAGTTGAAGAAGGAATCACCGGGTTATTAGGACCCAACGGAGCAGGCAAAAGCACCGCCATCAAGCTGTTCCTGGGACTGTTGGCCCCCACAAACGGGACAGCCGAGGTCATGGGCGAAAAGCCCTATGAAACAATCGAAATCCGAAGTCGGCTCGGCTACATGCCTGAGCACGACTGCCTGCCCACAGCAATCAACGCCTCTGAGTTCCTGACTCACATGGCCCAGGTCTCAGGATTACCCCCAGCCTTCGCCCGGACCCGCGCAGCGGATATCCTGCGGCACGTAGGGTTGGACGAGGAGCGTTACCGTTCCATCGGCGAGTATTCCACAGGCATGTTGCAGCGGGTAAAGCTGGCACAGGCGCTGGTTCACGACCCCATAATCGTCCTTCTAGACGAGCCGACGGCGGGTCTCGACCCGGCAGGGCGTGAGGAGATGCTGGCCCTCGTGCGTCGAACTGGTCAAGAATTCGGGATCAGCATCATGCTGTCAACACACTTGATGGGTGATGTGGAATCCACCTGTGATCGAATTGTCGTTCTTGAGAACGGACAGGTGGCCGAGTCCGGGGACGTGTCCGGTTTCACCCAGGAAACCGAAACAGTTTACATCGACGTTGACGACCATCTCGAAGAGCTTATCTCAGCCCTCAAATCGAAGGGTTTGCAACCGACTATGGATGGCGTTTCCGTGGCGGTCCAGGAAGTGGGCGACGGGGAATACGACGCCATTCGCGATGCTCTGGTCGAGGCAGACGCCCGCCTGCGCCGACTGGGTCCGCGTCAACACCGACTTACTGAAATCTTCCACAACGATAGATCATGACTGCTCCCGAAGGACAACTATTCGATCTGGGTTACCAGAGCTATGATGGGCCACGCGAAGGCCGCATGCGGTCCCGCAAAGCGCTGTTCACCAATGGAATTCGAACTGCATTCGGTATGGGCCGAGGAACTGGTTCCAAAGTTCTTGCCATAGCGTTTTTCATTATCGTGATGACCCCAGCGGTAATCTTGGCCCTCGTCGCGGCCACCATCGACCAGTTGGGAGTGGGGTCGCCGGAAATACCCGGCCATGCGGACTACTACCAGATCGTATCGCTTATTCTGCTACTGTTCTCCGCCGTGATCGCGCCTGACCTGCTATGCACCGACCGTAGAAACGGCGTAATCAGCTTGTACCTCGTCAGGCCACTGTCGTCAACAGATTATGTCGTTGGTCGCTGGTTGGCGTTCTTCGTAGTGTCCCTGTTGTTCATATACGCGGGACAGGTCGTGCTTGGTGTAGGTTTGATCCTGGGAGCGCCGGAGCCGTGGGAATACTTGAAGGACAACTGGTTGGACATTCCTCGATTCCTGGGCGCCGGAGTCATTATCGCGATTCTGACCACAACCATCCCTCTAGCCGTGGCCTCATTCACGACAAGACGAGCATATGCGACTGCGTTCGTTATCGGATTCTTCGTCCTCAGTCTCGCCGTGGGCAACATTTTAGTGGAGTGTCCAGAGGAAAGGGAAGTCGAAGGCCCGCCGGTCAATATTGAGAATTGCGAACCTCTGCTCGGCGATTACGCCAAATGGGCCGGTCTCATCTCTGTCAGTGAAGTGCCCATACACCTCAGCGACATGATATTTGACAAAGAAAACAACGAACAGCTTGCCCAGCAGGTCGCTTTGTTGAACCCAACGTTTCCCATCTTGTGGTACATCCTCCTGATTGTCGCCCCGGGACTTTTGATGTGGCAGAAATACAAGAGGTTGTCAGCATGAGCGCTTCTGGCAACGGCGTAATCGACGTATTTGAAGTGTCCAAATGGTTTGGCAACGTTGTGGCAGTGAACGAAGTGTCTTTCCAGGTTCATCCTGGGATCACTGCCCTCCTCGGCCCAAACGGCGCAGGCAAGACCACGATGCTGCACCTCATTGCGGGTTTGGCCAAGTGTTCTGACGGTCAAGTAACGACCCTTGGGGAACCGGTGCGGAACAACCCAGAAATCTACCGACGTGTCGGCTTCATGCCGGAACATGAATCTGTTTACGGTTTCTACACCGGGCGCCAATTGGTGCAGTTCTCCGCAAAACTACACGGGCTGAATCCAGTGGATGAAGCGGTGGACAAGGCCATCCACATCGTGGGGATGGAGGATGCTCAGGACCGAGCGATGGGTGGATATTCCAGGGGCATGCGCCAGCGAATGAGACTGGCCGCGGCTATCGTTCACGACCCTGAGGTCATGATTCTTGATGAACCTCTTAATGGCACCGACCCGCGCCAGCGCATCGAGTTCCAGCAAGTAATGGAACGGTTGGTATCCCAGGGTCGCACTATTCTGATATCGTCCCATATCCTCGAAGAAGTTGAGACGATGGCGGGACGCATCCTGCTGATGGTGTCCGGCAAACTTGCGGCCTCCGGTGACTTTCGCGCAATCCGAGCCAAACTGGATGAACAAGCCTACCAGGTGCGCATCGTTGTGGACGATCCTCGCAAAATGGCAGCAGCCATCGTTGCGCTCGAAGACGTGGATTCCATAAACTTCGATGATGATGGGTCCATCATCGTTCACAGCCGAAAGGTCGCCACGATCCAGACGAATCTCCCCAGGCTTGCCCTGGAGAACGGGATTCGCCTGACCCGCATGGAGGCCATCGACGAGTCGTTGGAAAGCCTGTTCGAATACATCGTGGAGCGTTAGATGTTCACACTGCTGACACTCTCGATGAAACAGTTGGGCGGCAGATGGCGCGTCGCATTGACGGTTTTATTGGCCCTATTGCCTATCGCCCTCGCTGTGATCGTGGTGATCGCCGAATCCGACGATGAATCATTCCACTCCGACTTCATCAACATCCTTTTGGATGGCCTGTTGGTCGGCGGCATATTGCCGATCGTGACGATGGCGATGTCCACCGCCGCATTCGGCAACGAATTGGAAGACAAAACCCTGAGTTACGTCGTCCTCAAGCCTATACCCAGGTGGCATATCGCGGTCCCCAAGTTGTTGGCATCAATCGTCATCGCAGGCCCGTTGATTATCGGCAGCGGAGCCATCGCTGCATGGATTGGCCTGGGGTCCGACCCGAAAATTGCGGCGGCCGTGGGGCTGGCCCTGTTCGCAGGCGTTACAACATATGCCTCCATTTTCACCTGGGCAGGCCTGATGACCACACGAGCGCTCGCCTTCGCCATAATCTACGTATTTCTTTGGGAAGGACTGATAAGCTCGTTCATCAACGGTGTAGACTATCTGAGCGTCCGAGGGTACACTCTGGCGATAATGCACGGCATCGACAAAGACGGTCTGGGAGAGTTGGGAGTCCGCGTGATCGAGTTCCCTGCCGCAGTCACCGGAGCCGCAGTGGTATCAGTGGTTTTCTTCCTTCTGACAGTCCGCCGGCTGCGGGTCATGGATGTTCCTTGATCGAAGTCGCGGTTCTCATATCCTACACCTCGGAGCCACGAACATGACCAATTCTTCTCCATCGCCTGCTGAAAAATGGGCCGACCTTGGTGATCTGAGCATGCGCTATCTGGACTGGGGAGGCGACGGGACTCCGGTCCTCGCGCTCCACGGCCTGGCATCGTGCGCTCACTGGTACGATCTGGTGGCGCCGGAACTGGCGAAGAATCACAGGGTTATCGCTCCCGACCAGCGGGGCCACGGCCAGACCACCCAGGCTCCAACCGGCTACGATTGGCCGACGCTGGCCGCCGATGTCGCGAGCTTGATGTCCCATCTCGACATCGACAAGTTCTCTGTTCTGGGCCATTCGTGGGGCGGCAACGTGGCGATAAATCTCGCCGCAGATTACCCGAACCAGGTCTCTTCACTCGTGATGATCGACGGTCGATTCTTCGGCGCCCGTCTGCGCAGCGCCACCACCTGGGAGGAGTTCCAAAAACGCCAACCCCGCGACGTGTCGGGCACCCGAGAGCAGTTCCTGGACCGAATCAAGGGGCAGCTGCGGATATGCTGGAACGAGGATATTGAGCGGATTGTCCAGACGATGGTCTGGGAAGATGAAAACGGCCAGATCAACGACATCCTGACTCCGGACAACCACGATCAGGTCATGCACGCCATGTGGCACGACCCGGCTTCCGGGACTTGGCCGCGGATCGAAAGCCCCACACTCATCGTGGCGGCAGGCCCAACACCCGACCGCATTGGGAGCGAATTTGCCCTGCGCAAGCAGGAGATGGTGAAGATGGCCTCTCAGGAGATCAAAAACAGCCAGGTCCATTGGGTGCCCGAGACCATACATGACATCGGTTATCACAAACCCGTCGAGCTTGTCGAGACCATCTCGGATTTCCTAGCAAAACAGTAATCCGCCCTGAGACGGAAGACACTAATCCGCCAGTGGAATTGATGCCGTTATGCGTGGAACATTGCCCACGGCCCTGGTAGTGTGGCCTCGTCCCGTCAGGTCTTCAGCTAGCGTGACATGTCCGGGACCAAACTTGTACACCGTCCCGTCACCGAGCCCGATCTCGCCTTCGCCCTGAACTGTGATGACGTACTGGCGTCGAGGGGCGTGGTGCCAATCTGAGAAATGCCCTGGCTGGTACTCTCTGAAAACGATTCCTGTGACTGAATGCAGTTCAGCAAGGCTCGGATGAGACTCCAGGTCCATCTCTTCGATGTGAGTCTCCCCGTCATCTCCAGTATATAGTCGCATGAAACCCATGTGCCTCTCCTCCGTGTTATCGCAACTTTGAATCTCGGGCGTCTGCCTTCCAGCGCGGGGATCGAACAACTCCAACAATATGTAGCGTTGAGATTGTTGTCTGGCGGATTCATACTCCTTGCCGATGCTCAAAGAACAGCGGTTCATCGCCTCGTGAGTTCAGTCCTCCAGAGGCACCCATGCGACGATGCGTGTCACATCGCCAGTAACGCGGGTCGTATGACCCCTGCCAGTCAGGTCCTCTGCCAGCGTGACGTGTCCAGGACCGAACTTGTAGATCGTGCCATCTCCCAGACCGATCTCGCCCTGGCCCTGAAGCGTAATGACATACTGACGTTGGGGGGCGTGGTGCCAGTCCACAAAATTCCCCGGCTCTGACTGTCGAAACACGATGCCTTTGGCGGCATGAAGTTCGGCCAAATTCGGATGAGACTCCAGGTCCATCTCTTCAATGTGAGACTCGCCGTCATCCCCACTGTAAATTCTCATGAAACCCATGTAGCTCTCCTCGGCGCCGTCACGGTTCGGTATATCTGATATTCAGTCACCCAGCGCGACAGTTATATATCTCCAGGACTCCGGGCCGGGAACGGTCGTGGTATGCCCCTCGCCGGTCAGATCCTCAGCAAGAAACACGTCGCCAGGGCCGAAGGTCAGCGTGCCGTCTCTTAGGCCCACATTCACGCTGCCTGACAATGTCACCACGTACTGACGACGCGGGGCGTTATGCCAATCATCCGCGCGGTCAGTGTTGGAGACTCGGAACATGGTCGCCTTTGCGGGCGCGTCTTCGTCAACCACAGGCATGGTCACTTGGTCCCACTCTTCGAAATGGGACTTGCCGTCGTCGCCGGTGTAGAGCCTTCCGATCACCATGTTCCGATCTCCTTTATGTTCTTCGACGCGATTAGCTGCCCGGCGTGTACTTGCCAGTCGCTTGCTCAACCGGGCCATCGAATCCGGCTTCGGTCCGCTCCAGGCGAGTGTCGCGCGGCCATGTCCGGTTCAGGTCGTCCTGAATGGAGATATGGAGCGTGTCCAGACCTTCGACCTCAAGCGCAACCGAGTCTCCGCCCTGGAGAGCGCTCAGCCCTCGATGGTTCGTCCCTGTTGCCACGATGTCGCCTGGCTCCAGATCATGAATGGAACTCACCCAGGCAAGGGACTTTGCGATGTTGTGGGCCATGTCGTCGGTGTTGAAATTCTGTTTCAACTCGCCGTTGACTCGGAGCTGGACCTGGAGCTTCTGCGGGTC
>JASLRP010000062.1 GCA_030743915.1 SAR202 cluster bacterium
CGTTCTGACCATCGCCGCCGAGACGGCATCCGAGT
Source organism: SAR202 cluster bacterium (assembly GCA_030743915.1). Taxonomy (GTDB): domain Bacteria; phylum Chloroflexota; class Dehalococcoidia; order Lucifugimonadales; family UBA1123; genus UBA1123. Next base: position 36 of record JASLRP010000062.1, read on the forward strand.
CGGAAGACTCCTCCAACGGTTACCTGCTTCGCGAGCGCAGGGTCGGGAAATTCCACAGGGCGATCAGGCTCCCGGACACGGTTGACGCAGAGAAAGCTGAGTCCGGTTACAACGAGGGCGTTCTGACAATCACTCTGGGCAAGGTCGAAACCAAGAAGGCCAAAAAGCTGGAGGTCAAGGTCGGCTAACCGCCGGTCAGCCACAGGCTGAATCATAAGGCCCGGTTCATTCCGGGCCTTTTTTGTTTGGAAAATTCTGAAGGTTTATGCGGTGGCAAGTGCTTGCTATAATACGCAGGCGGAGGAACAGGCATGCCGAAAATCTACACCAAAACGGGCGATGAAGGGGACACGAAACTGCTCTTCGGGCTGACGGTTTCCAAGAGCGATCCCCGCTGTGAAGCATACGGGGCCACCGATCAGGCAGTTTCAGCGATGGGACTGGCCAGGGCGTTGTGCGCCGACCAGCGGGTCAAGGAAATCGTCCTCCAAACTCAGCACGAGATGTTCATCGTCGGAGCGGAGCTTGCCACCGATGAATCGAAGTACCAGTACCTTCGGGACAATTTGTCCATCGTGACATCGGATATGGTGGCCCGCCTCGAAGGATGGATTGACGAGTTGAACGGGTTGATGGAACTGCCCAATGCGTTCATCATCCCTGGAGCCTCGGCAGGGTCGGGAGCGCTGGACCTTGCGAGGGGCCAACTCCGCACCGCCGAGCGTCGCGTTGTGGCGCTCAATGAACAGGGAATGCTGGTGAATCCAGAGGTACTTCGATACGTGAACAGGCTGTCTGATCTGTTGTTTGTCCTGGCTCGATACGAAGACCGGGAACTGCCCATTGAAGTCCTGACCGGCGCCTCTCGAAAAACAGGGAGGACCGAATGAGCGAGCCGCGAATCGCAATCGTTGACTACGAAGCAGGCAACGTGCGCAGCGTCCAAAAGGCCCTACAAAAAGTGGGCGGCAACGCCACCATAACCTCCGACCCCGATGAGGTCATCCGCGCCGACGCGCTGGTCGTGCCGGGCCAGGGGGCGTGCGATTCTTCCATGCGTCATATGCGGCAGAAAGGCCTGGTCGAGCCTATCATAGAGTTCATCGCCAGCGGTAAGCCCTTTTTTGGCGTTTGCCTGGGCCTTCAGTTGCTGATGGACGACTCTGATGAGGGCGATGAACCGTGCCTCGGAGTGCTTGAAGGCAGGACCCGACGCCTGCCGTCGGGACAGAAAATCCCCCACATGGGATGGAACCAGGTGGATTTTCACATCCGCCATCCGGTGTTCGACCGGATACCCGACGGCTCTCACTTCTACTTCGTTCACAGCTATTTTGCCGACCCGGACGATAAGAGCGTGGTGGCTTGCACCACCGACTATGGCGTCGATTTCTGCAGCGGAGCGGTTTGGGAAAATGTTGTGGCAGTCCAGTTCCACCCTGAAAAAAGTGGCGCGCTCGGATTGAAAATCTATGAGAATTTCATCCAGGACATTCAGTCCTAGATGCCCAGAAATGGAGCCTAGCTGTTGAACGTTATTCCCGCGATAGACCTGCGAGGGGGCCGCTGCGTTCGTTTGTACCAGGGCGACTACGCCCGCGAGACCGTATATTCGGACGATCCAGTGGAAGTGGCGGCCCGTTGGATTGAGGCAGGAGCGTCCTGGCTCCATGTTGTGGACCTGGACGGCGCAAAGCAGGGAGAGCCAGTTAACTCCGAGGTGATCGGCGCGATCGTGGCATCTGTGGATGTGCCGGTTCAGGTCGGCGGCGGCATCCGCGACATGGAGAGCATTCGGCAGGTTCTTGAACTCGGAGTTTCAAGGGCGATGTTGGGAACCATCGCCGTTCAGGACCCGGAACTGGTGCGCCGAGCGTGCGCCGAGTTTGACTCCGAGTCCGTGATGGTCAGCGTGGACGCCAGGGATGGTCTTGTCTCCGTGGCTGGTTGGACCTCGGATAGTCAACTTCCGGCTTCTCAGCTTGTCGAGACGATGAGAGACGCCGGAGTCGAGACCTTTCAGTACACGGATATCTCCCGTGACGGCACCCTCACCGAACCGAACTATTCTGCAATCATCGACATGGTGAAACACACCGATGGTCACCTGATTGCCGCCGGCGGAATCTCCAAATTGGACCACCTGATCAAGCTGGCCGAACTCGGAGCGTCGGGCGCGGTCGTCGGCACCGCGATATATACAGGAAACATTGATCTGGCAGAAGCGGTTGAAGCTCTGTCCGAAAGGGGAGGGTAGATGCTGACGAAGCGGATAATCCCGTGTCTGGATGTGGACGCCGGTCGGGTGGTCAAAGGCATCAGTTTCATCGACATTCGGGATGCCGGAGACCCCGCGGAGCTTGCGTTGTTCTACGATCAGGAAGGCGCGGACGAGCTGGTGTTTCTCGACATAACTGCCAGTTCAGACGACCGGGACATCATGATCAATGTCGTGAGGCAGGTGTCCGAGCAGGTGTTTATACCCCTGACCGTGGGCGGAGGAATGCGGAGCGTCGCAGACGTTCGCAGGATGCTGGAGGCCGGAGCGGACAAGGTGTCTCTGAACACGGCGGCGGTTCTGAATCCGGAGCTTGTAGTGGAGTCATCCGAGCATTTTGGCTCCCAGGCGATAGTCGTCGCCATAGACGCCAAACGAGTCACCCCCGAAGACTCGACGACCGCTCCCGAACCTTCGGATCCGTCGTTGGGGTTGGACGAGTCTTCCCGATGGCAGGTGTACATCCACGGCGGCAGAACGCCTATGGGCATCGACGCGGTGAAGTGGGCCATCCGAGCAGCGGAGCTTGGAGCGGGAGAGTTGCTCGTCACCAGCATGGACACAGACGGTCAACTGACAGGCTATGATCTGGATATTTTGAGGACCATATCGGAAGGGGTATCGATACCAGTTATCGCCAGCGGCGGAGCCGGCGAGCCTGAACACCTGCGACAGGCGGTGGAGACTGGAAAAGCAGACGCAGTTCTGGCGGCGAGCATCTTCCATTTTGGGACGTTCAGGGTGAAGGACGTCAAGGACTACCTGTCCTCACACGGCCTGCCGATGCGCCCGACTGACGAGTGACGGGACGTCCGCGAATCGGAAAAACAATCAACGATTTGAAATAACGCCATTCTGAACGGTGGTGAAGAATCTGGTCGCAAGCGTTACGGCGATTCACCCACAACCAGATGCTTGGCTCCCACTCAGTATGGCGGAATCGCTAATTTGAGAGGTGAGGAATTGGGAACGATACAGCTTAATGACAAGGGCCTGGTGCCCGTCGTATGCCAGAACGATGAGACCGGCGAGGTCATTATGCTGGGCTACACCAACCCCGGCGGCTTGAAACGGACGCTGGAAGGCAAAGAGGTGTGGTTCTATAGCCGGAGCCGGGCCGACATGTGGCACAAAGGCGAAGTGTCGGGCAACTACATGCGCATCACGTCAGCTACGATGGACTGCGATGGAGACACTCTTTTGCTAAAGGTGACACCGGACGGCCCGATTTGCCACACTGGAAACCAAACGTGCTTCTTCACGCCCTTTGACGAGCTTCCAGAGTTCGAGCGTGCCGACAAAGGCCCCGGGATTCTCGAAGAGTTGTTCTCTGTGATTCAGGACCGCAAAGAGGAGATGCCCAAGGGCAGTTACACCACTCAACTAGTCAACGAAGGCCCCGAGCGCATCGCCCAGAAGGTCATCGAGGAGGCGGGCGAGACCGGCATCGCCGGAGCCACTGGCGACCGCGAAGGGACGATCCGTGAGATGTCGGACCTTCTTTATCACTCGCTGGTCTTGCTGTCTGCCCTCGGCGCAAAGCCAGAAGACGTCTGGCAGGACCTGCGCAGTCGCCGAAGTTGACTGATTCGAGGGCGGGGCACGCATGGTAATCGCGGGTATGTGAAATTGAGCGATCTTGTCTGTGTTGATTTCTGTGGGTTCATTGGAATTTGCCGACACGAGGAGGCTTGAGCCATGTCCAGTCAATTGGCGGCAGTGATTGCTGGAGGCGCTATTGGCATCATGGGCAGTATGGGCGCGACATACTTGATTGTCTGGCTCACCAATCGGAGACGCACGAAATCCATTCGTGGAATTGTCCTAGCAGAAACCATCGCCATCAAAGAGAAAGCCGAGCGATACATCAATGGTCAAAGCTCCATAAATGAGTTGGCCGCGTCGTCCCCGATGTACGTAAGCCTTGCGCCCGAACTTGGTTTGCTTTCGCCAGAACAGGTGACCTCTTTCCGGAGATCGGTCACGATGGACATGGAACTGAGAAATCATCCTTCGCAGGACAAGGCCCGGGCTGTTGTGAAAGCATGTGAGGGTGCCCTGCGGAGCTTGCGATAATCAGAGAAACGCAATTCGGTCAGGAGCGGTTACTCTCTATAGCGTTCTTGGTTGGTCTTCCTCAGTTGAATCCGACAAGTCGGGTTGATCTTCCTGATCAGACTCCAGGGCCTGTTTCATGGCCGCGATTGCGACCTCGATCTGGTCGTCGTCGGGCCATCGGGTGGTGAGCTTTTGCAGCGCAAGATTTGGGCTGGTTATCAGGCTGACCAGTATGTTGTCCGAGTATCGACTGCTCATACGGATAATTTCGTATGCGCCCGCCGCAATGACCGGTATGAATATGATTCTCGACGTGACGAGCCACCACAGTGGATCGCGGGGGATGAACGCGAAGACCACGATCGCCACCACCATCACTGTGAGCAGGAAGGCCGTCCCGCATCTTGGATGGGCAGGAGAGTAGTTCCTGATAGAGTCTATTTCCAACGGCACGCCGTGTTCCTGAGCGTGGACCGTCATGTGTTCTGCGCCGTGATACATGAACACCCGATTGATCTCGCCCATCTTTCCGATGACCCAGATATAGATCAGGAAAATGACCATCCGGATTACGCCCTCGGCGATGTTTGAAAACAGGTCGCTGCCGAACATTCCTTCAAGTGGCCTGCTGGCAAACAGCGGGAGCAGGAAGAACAGGCCGACGGCGAATAATAGAGAGATGAGCAGCATCAAGGCAACCGACCCCGCGCCCAACTCCTCTTGCTCTGCCTCGTCCTCGAGTTCGGCTTCCGGGTCCTCCATGCTGACGTTGGCCGAGTATGTCAGGGCGCGCATTCCCAGCGCCAGGGTTTCCACCAGAACGATGATTCCTCTCATCAGAGGCGCCTGACGCAGACTGCCCGTAAACAGCGTGCTGAGAGGCCTCGACTGAATGGCGATGGCTCCGTTGGGCCGTCGCACGGCCACAGCCATGTGCCGCTGGCCTCGAATCATCACGCCTTCGAGAACCGCCTGCCCTCCGTAGGTGGGTTTGTTCTCAGTTGTCATAAGCCGTCTGTTCCTCAGGTTTGGATGCTGTGGGGTAGATCCCTATACGTAGATAATACAAAAAGAGGGGTGAGAAACGTCAATCTCACCCCTCTTTCGTGTTCAGGCGTCTGTGAATTATCCCAGGTTGAACCGGCG
>JASLRP010000063.1 GCA_030743915.1 SAR202 cluster bacterium
ATGATCCCGCCATCGACATACTGACCGCCCGCGTCGCTGATCGTCCTGGCCATCTGAATCGACGTTTGCGGGGAAACCGCGTTGCAATCAGCAAACACCACATCCCCTCCCGACTCACTCAGACAGTCGGCGACAGATTTCGCCACGGCTGGGCCAGTTGCGGGCGCCAGGATCGACAGAATCAGATCGCATTCTTCGACCAACCCCGCGATGCTTCCTGCGTCCTCAAGTCCATGGTCTGACGCAAGAAACCGGCTACGCTCACTCCGTCCTTCCAGCACGGTCATCACTCTCAGGCCATTGGACTTCAGCGCCGCCGCGACCGCTCCGCCCATATCTCCGATGCCGACCGCTCCGACCGTTTCAATTAACATCTTTCGCTGCCAGTTCTTCAATGATTCTGTGTGATTGTCAAAAGGAGTTGGTTCTCGCCAGCGAACCATACCAACCCTGTCAAGAAGGGTGGCAGGCGGGACTCAAATCTTGAATATCGACGGTGCCCGCGCTCGCCAAACCGCCTGCGTCGAATTAGTTTCTCGCCAGCCAATCCAGGTAACGTGATGCAGCCCGCGAAACTAGCGGTTCCGGTTCACCCACGGTGAGGAACCGCCGATTATTTACCGGCCACTAACCGTCCGCCAAATCCTTCTCCTGGGCCATTTTTCCTTTCGGAAAGCACCCGTTTCACCGCAAGCCTGAAAAACTCCAGCGTTTGCGCGCCGGTGAAATAGAAGCTATCGTCAACGAGGAACCCCGGTACTCCCCAGATCCCGGTCTGCAGCCCGGCGTCGTGTTGATCTTCCATCTTGCGATCATACTCTCCCGCAGCCAACCGAGGGCCAAGATCATCCCAGTCAAGCCCAACTTTGCGGGAGAGCCTTTCTAGTACCATCAGGTCACCGAGGTCTGTGCCATCCGCCCAGAAAGACTTGTATGCAGCTCTGTGGAATTGATCGGCAAGCCCATGCGATTTCGCATATTCGGTGGCGGCCTGAGCCAATCGGGAATATGGCGTTTTGTCGGCTCGCAGCATTGTCAGTCCGGCGTCGGCCGCCAGCGTTTTGAGAGGATCGGACAGGGATCGATCATCAGATGACTCGCCCTGCCGCAGCTCCCTTTCCCTGCCCTCCGGAGGTATCTCCGGGTGAAGGAAATATGCTTTGAGTTCGATCTCTATCGGAAATTCCGCGCCCAGTTCGTCGAGCCGTGCCAGCCCGATGTAGCACCAGGGTCATATGTAGTCGTACCAGACGGTGAATTTGATCGGCTCGATACTGGTGTTTTGCTGGGCAACGTCCGTGGTTGTTTCCGGATTCAATCGCTTCTCCCGTATTGGACTTGCGCCGACAACGATGTGTCCGGCCAGATAGCTTTCAGCAGGCTTGCGCCGCGAAGGTCCGCATCCGTCAGGTCGGCGCCCTTCAGATTGCATCGATACATGTTGGCGCCACGAAGGTCAGCGCCCGCGAAGTTGGTCTCGATCGCCGTGGTTCTCCAGAGGGTCGCCTTGCGAAGATCGGCGCCCGCAAGGCTCGCACCGGACAGTCGTGCATGGGAAAGATCAGCCTCCCTGAAATCCGCTTTCGTCAGGTCTGCGCCACCAAGGTTTGCCTCTGCCAGGTTCAACCCGCGAAAGTCTGCCCCGGATAGTTCGAGACGTACCGACGCGTGAGTCTCGCGCCATTGGTCGATCTGATCCTTACCCGCGATTACGGTCTCAACATGTTCAGGATTCATACCGGGCTGAATTTAGCACGAATTGATGTAAATCGTTGAGTCCGGTTCATTTAACATGATTCGCACACCACCCGCGGCAGACCCTAAGAACGCCAAACTCGGAGCCCAGACATTGACCAGCGCATCAGGTAACCAGCCGGTACAGATCCTGGGTATCTGCGGGAGTTTGCGGGCAAAATCGCTGAACAGGAATCTGTTGACGCTGGCTGGCGAGTTGGCGCCGCAGGGCGTCTCAGTCGAAATCTTCGACCTGCTTCCTATTCCGTTGTACAACGCCGACGTGGAACGCCAGGGCGCGCCAGAGGCTGTCGCCGCACTCAAGGCAGCGATTGCGGCAGCGGATGCCGTGATTTTCGCCTGCCCTGAGTACAACGCTAGTCCCACGGCCGCACTGAAAAACGCCATTGACTGGGCCAGCAGACGCCCAACGCCCGATGTCGCATCCGTTCTCGCCGACAAACCAGCGGCAATCGTTGGCGGAGGAGGGCGGCGCGGTACAGTCCGGGCGCAGGCCCAGCTGAAACAGACCCTCGCATCGACTCGCATGGAGTTGATCGACGATGTGGAAGTCGCCCTGGCAGGATTGCGCGGCAACACTGACGAAAACGGCATGCTCACGAACCAGGAGTATCGAGACCTGGTAGGTTCGCTGGTTCAGGCCGTCGCCGACCAGGTCCGCGAAAAGCGAGCCGCCGCCGTTAGCTGATCGGGTCGATATCGAATGTGGCGAAGAGACGGTTGAACGACGCTCTGGCCGCTCGGCGGGATCGGCTCAGTCGCCACCCACCTTCCGTGGCTTCCCATTCTCTGCGAGCGAATATCAGTACACGGGGCCGGACTAGCAGGTTAATCCCAACCCAGGTCTGAAGGTGTGCCCACGGCTTCGTGTAGATCATCTCCGCGTACATCGGAGCGAGGCCCAGCCCGGTGCCGCGCTTATACCGGCGTCGAACATCGTCCTGATGATGTAATTTGAAGCCTTCAGTGGCGGCCCATTGTTCGAGAGAATCCCATGGATCGATATCTGATTCAAATCGACGTGTCGTTCTTCCCATACGTCATTCCAGCCATTTGGTGAGCTTCGTCATCGAGACCGCTCGGTATCATCCGGTCGGTCGTGCATCGTAGTTGACTACCTTAAAACGCGCCTGCTGAGCGTCAATATATTCCTGTCTCGTCATCGGAGGCGATGACTCCGCGATTATCGATTCAGCCGCCAACGCGTCGTTGGAAAGTAGATCGATCACGGTCATCGCCATCGCCACTGCCGGGGCCACAACGGCGGCCTCGTAGTCATCGATCACGTAATCGGCGCCGTGTGCCGTTCCAATCGCGGCCGATACGAATGGGTGAATCACCGGCATGACCTGGCTCAAGTCGCCCATGTCCGTCGATCCGCCCATGCTAGTGAGAGACTGGCGTCGGAATACCGAATCTCCTCCTCTGAACCACTCCACGTTTTGAGCGAACAGTTCGTCCATGGTTTCGTCGGTCGAGAGCGCCATGTAGCCGGGCATGGAGACAATCTCGACAACGCCGCCCATCGCCAGCGCCCCGGCCTTGAAACAGTTCTCTATCCGTATCGCCATGGCGTCTACGATGGAGTTGTCGCGGCCCCGTACTCGACCTTCGTAGATTGCCTCGCCAGGGATCGAGTTCACCGCGATCCCACCACTGGTGATGATTCCATGTACGCGAATCGTGTCGTCTGCCGGAAACGTCTCGCGGAGCGCGTTGATCGCCATCATCGAAATGTTGGCGGCTTGCAACGCGTTCACGCCATCCCAGGGCGCACCTCCAGCATGCGCCGCCTTGCCGGTGAACCGGACATGTTGAACGACGTGCGCGGTGGAAGCTCCCCCGACTGAGAACGTTCCTTTTGACCCATCTGAGGCTGTGTGAACCATCATCGCCATGTCCACGTCATCGAACGTCCCGATCCGAATCATCTCCTGTTTGCCAGACATGAATCCCAACTCACCAGTCTGATGGCGAAGCAGTCGTCGTCCGACGTCGATGAACTCCTCTGCAGGTGTGGCGATAAACGCCACGCTCCCATTGAGGTGCCCAGCAAGTGATTCCGACGAAAGCCCAATCGCCGCGCCGATCAGTTGGCCGACCTGGGCGTGGTGGCCACAGGCGTGGACCGCACCGGTCTCAGGATTGGCGTCAGGATGCGCGGGGACGCGAAGGGAATCCAGTTCGCCAAGTACGGCAACCGTCGGGCCTCCAGGCGAAAACTGCCGGGTCGCGCGTAGGCCGGTAATGGCGAGGTTCCGTTCCACGTCCAGACCCAGGGATTCCAGGCACCCCGCGGCTCGCTCCGATGTCTCGAGCTCATCGAATCCCGGCTCGGGGTTGGCGCCGACAACCTTCGCGAGTTCGATGATTTCATCGCCGCGGGCCACGATTTCATCTCGAACCACGGACTTGTGACCGGTGATTAGTTTCTGGTTGGCTTTGGTCAGGGTTGTTTCCTTTCTGATCTTCTGATTCGCCGGTGGCTCTTCAGAGTTATTGCCCGAAAAATTCTGGAAGTCGGTTATTCCG
>JASLRP010000064.1 GCA_030743915.1 SAR202 cluster bacterium
GCCTTGTCCCCATGATCGGCGAGGGACATATGCGGTCATAACTGCCCAGGGCAGAGAAACCCTTCGGATTGCCAAACCAGGGCACCTGCGTGGCGTAGAGCATCATTTCCTGGACCGCCTGGATGACGTCGACCTCCAAGCGCTTGATCGCTCCCTGTCAAAGGTGCTCGAAGCCGAAAAACCGAATTAGATTTTCCGGTCTTCTACGCGCACAACTCCAGTAGTGTCTCGTAGATTATTCGCGTCCCAAACTCCAGATTCGTTACCGAGATTCTCTCATTCGCGCCGTGTATGGTGTCGAGGTCTGCCTGCGTGAGAATGGCAGGCAGCAGCCCGTAGGCGTGCGCCCCCTTCGACCGGAAAAACCTGGAGTCGGTCCCAACCGGAGTCTGAATCGGTGTCACGATGGAGTCTGGCGCTCGCTGAACGATCACGCGGTTTAGCGCTCTGAAAAACTCCGAGTCCGTGGCGGAAGAATCCACAATGGGAGGCGGGTCTGCGCTCTCGATGATCACCGAATCGTCTCCCAGAGCAGACTTCAACCGTCGCAGAAAGTCCGTCTTGTCGGTTGATGGAAGCAATCTGACGTCCAGACTCGCGATGGCAGAATCTGGGGCCACGTTTGTCCCGGCGCCGGACTGGACCGACGTCAACGTGACGGTGTCTCGGAGCATGGCATCTATTGCCGGAATCGCAGCCAATTTGTTGGCCACAAGCGTTCTGACAACGGGCTTGTAAGCATTGCGAACCAGCCAGGATGATGGAAAACTCTGAGTCCGGGAAACTTCGCGCAGAAACTTCTTCGTCACGTCCCCGAACTGGGCGGGCATTCGGCTGGACTGTAGTCGGTTGAGGGCCGTCACCATGCGATTCAACGGTGAGGTTGAAACAAAAGAACCGTGACCTCCTGTCCCTTGGGTTGTGAGTCGGACATTCATGCCCTTCTTTTCGGCCACCGACACCGCGAACACCGGTCGGTTTCCCATGATGCCTATCGTGCCCGTTCCGCCCTCGTCCCAGACATACTCGCACTGAATATCAGGCCAGTGATTTTCCACCATCCACTGAGAACCAAGTTTCCCTCCCGACTCCTCGTCGCTGACCGCCAACAACAGAATATCGCGCTTGAACGCCACGCCGCTGTCCCGCAACAACCCGAAGGCAATCAACTGCATGACTCCCAGGCCTTTATCATCAATGGCCCCTCTGCCCAGCACGTGACCATCGGCCAGGCTTCCTGAAAAGGGGTCCTCCGCCCATCTGTCACGATTGGCTGGGACGACGTCCATGTGGTGAAGGAGCATCACCGGGGCCGCAGAGCCATCGCCTTCCAGCTTTGCCAGAAGATTGGCGCGGTCCGGCGCCGACGTGTAACGAGCCGATGGAATGGAGCGAGACGTTAAAAAACCCTCCAGGAATTCGACGGCGGCGCGCTCGTTTCCTGGAGGGTTGGTAGTGTCGATTTGAATGTAGCGACTTAACAATCGGGCGGCATCGTTCCCGACATCAGTCCAGACTATCTCGCTCAATCGAATAATTCGGGTTCAGTGACGAGTCAGGACCCGAACTTTGCGCCTTCAGTCAGCCCGACGGACTCAATCCAGTCCGGCGCCATGACCTTTCGCTGGCCCTCCTGTTGGACACGTCCAACCATGATGGAACCTCCGTCCGCGGCGATGCGGAATCCGTCATCAGAAATCTCCACCACCTCGCCGGCAGGCCGCCCTGTGTCGCCGTCCACTTTGCTGGTTTTGAAGAACCCAACCGATGCGCCATTGAAGGTCGAGTTGGCCCCTGGGCTTGGGTCCCCGCCGCGTATGAGATTATAGATTTCGCTGGCCGACTTGCTCCAGTCGATAACGACGTTCTCAGCGCGGCACCAGCCTTCGTAAGTAGCCTCTGACTCGTCTTGCGCGATGCTCGGAGCCGTGCCGTCGGTCACCATCTGGACTGCTTCGATCATCGCGTCAACACCCAGATCGAACAGCTTGCCAAAGTAAACTGTGCCCAGCGTGTCATCCGGTGTAATCTCGACCTCTTTCTGCAGGAGCACCGGGCCGGTGTCCAGCCCCGCATCCGGCCAGAATATGGTGAGGCCGGTTTTGGCCTCGCCCTCGATGATAGGCCAATTTATGGAACTTGGGCCCCGGTGCTTGGGAAGCAGTGATGGATGATACTGGATCGTTCCTTTTGTAGGCGCTTCCAGGATGGCGTCGGGCACTATATCGGTGACAAAAGCCATGACACACAAGTCCGCGTTCAACTCCAGAAATGCTTCGATTGCCACCTTTCGGCGCATTCTGCGGAACTGAAATACCGGGATGTTGTGCTTCTCTGCAGCCTGCTTGATGGGATCGGCGGGCCGTCCTTCTGCGTCGGGAGCACAGAACACACCAACAACGTTCTCGCCTTTGTCCACCAACGCATCCACGACCTTCTCTCCGAATGCCGCCTGGCCAATTACCGCTATTCGCAAATCTCCTGCCATGTTCTCTGTTCCTCCCATGTCTGCCGTCGGCTCTGATTCGTTGTCGTTTCTGAGCCGGGGAGACATGAACTCAAAAGCTCCTGCCACTGGCTCACCGCCTTTCGTTCCGAGACCGTCAGGTCATTTTTCGTCAAGATTGAGCATCAGCCGATCTTGATTCGGTAACGAATATATCATCTAGGTCAAACGCAGGGCAACGGCGTGCTGCCACGCACGCGAATTAGATGCTCTCATGATTGACTGGGCCTCCGAAGTAGCGGTACAATTTTCAGTGACAAAGGTCACGTTAGCCCTAACAAACGCGCGCTGAGGAGGACCCAAACACATGGACTCAAGCCTCATGAAGAAGATCGAAAAGGCCAAAGACTACGCGGTTCAGCCCGACCGGATCAAGATCAAGACCTATCAGGCAGAATTCCGAGGCGATAACGGCAACCATACGATCACTTATGAAGGCGACCAGTGGCACTGCGATTGTGACTATTACGTTGGTCGCGACACTTGCACCCACGTCATGGCGATGCAAATCAAGCTTGAGGGCATGGTACCCACGGAGGCCGTGGCTTCCTAGCTTCTCAGCAGGTTTAGAATCGAGCGACAACTCAGATCTAATCTGAACTCGGAACTAGACCGTCACCAAAACACTAAAAAGGACGCTGCCTGGATGTCAGGTTAGCGTCCTTTTTCTATTCTGTTGAAGTCCGTTCGGCCTACTCCTCGAAACGGCGGAATATTGCGCAGGCGTTCTGGCCGCCAAACCCGAAGTTGTTGGACAGCACGGCGTCAACGTCAGCTTCTCGGGCTTCGTTTGGCACGTAATCAAGGTCGCAATCAGGGTCGGGGGATTCGTAATTTATCGTCGGGTGGATCATTCCTGTCTCGATGGTCTTGACACTTGCGATAGCCTCCAGAGCGCCAGCGCCGCCCAGCGCGTGACCAATCATGGATTTGGACGAGCTTATGGGCACCTTGTAAGCCTGATCTCCAAACGCTTTCTTGATCGCCAGCGTCTCAACGCGGTCGTTAATGGGCGTCGATGTGCCGTGGGCATTGATGTACGAGATGTCCTGAGCTTGCAGGTCCGCATCCTCCAGCGCCCAGCGAATTGCGCGGGCAGCGCCCGAGCCGTCCTCGTCAGGTTGGACGGCGTGAAATGCGTCGGATGACACCCCATAGCCCACAACCTCGGCAAGAATATTCGCCCCCCTGTTCACTGCATGCTCCAGGCTTTCCAATATCAGGATTCCGGCGCCTTCAGCAGGCACGAAGCCGTCACGCTGAGCATCGAAAGGTCGGCTAGCATTCACGGGGTCATCGGTATAGCGACTCAGGGCCTTGATAACGTTGAATCCACCAAGGCCAAGCTCGCAGATTCCCGCCTCACAGCCCCCGCTGACTACGACGTCCGCCACACCTCGCTGGATGGCAACCGCTCCTTCGCCGATACCCTGAGTTCCTGCGGCGCAGGCTGTGACCACCGTGTTGGTGTAACCTTTGATGCCGTAAATGCGGCTGACGTTGGCGGCGGCCATGTTTGGCAGCACCATCGGGATGAAGAATGGGCTGATCTTCATTCCTCCCCGCTTGACCATGACGCGCGCCTGATCATCGGTGGTTGGAAAACCGCCGTTGCCGTTTCCCATGACGACGCCTATGCGCTCAACGTCCTCTTTGGACATATCGAGGCCTGAGTCTTCCAGCGCGATACCGGCGGCGGCGACAGCCAATTGCGAGAACCGGGCCATGCGCCGGGCCTCTCGTTTATCGATATACTGACCGGGATCAAACCCGCTGACCTCGCCGGTTATTTTGCAAGGGAACCCTTCTGGATCGGCGAGGGTCATCGGGCCGATGCCAGACCTGCCATTGACCAGGCCGTCCCAATATTCCCCGACTGATTCGCCAAGTGGTGACATCAATCCCATTCCAGTAATTACAACTCTGGATGTGTTGGTTTTCATTGGCAGATGCTCCAGATTCTGGTTATGCGTGTTTTGTATTGTAACCCGGGCGCCCTCTCATACTGTGGGGGTCAGGGTGGAATCGGTCGAAGGTCGCAGGTTCGGGTAGATTTCAGGCTCGATGCCGCGCAGTTCCTCCAGAACTTCAGAGGCGACGGACAGCGATCCAGTGCAGAGAATCAGATCGCCCGGCTCCGACATTTCGATTGCCTGGTCGAATCCTCCACCGACAGTGTCTGATACTCCGACTACTTCGATGCCAAGCTCTCTGGCCGCTTCGGCGGCATTGGCCGTGTTCCCTGATCTTGGGTGACGCGATCTCACGATTAAGGTTTCGGGCCTCAATGGCGCGAGCGCCGACAACATGCCGATGGCAGAATGTCCTCCCAGCGCGGCGAAAACCAGAATCACCCTACCCTCCAGATCGACATATTCCCGCAGCGCTTCGACGAGCCGAGTGACCGAATATGGATTGTGGGCGCCGTCGATTACGACTCTGCGACCCTCATGTTCCACAACCTCCAGGCGACCGGCCCATCGGACATCTTTCAGCCCCTGGACGATGCTGTCCTCAGACACCGAGAATCCTGCATCGTTCAGCGCCATAGTCGCCGCAATAGCCGTCGCCGCGTTCTCCAGTTGATAATCTCCCAGGAGCGGAGTCCACAGTTCGTATGATCGGCCCATGCCATCGACCGTAAACCTCTGACCCGACAGATCGGATTCTTCTTTCTCCCAGTTGAATGCGTTCTGAACTTCGACCATCGGCGCGTCCGCTTCACCAGCGACCTTGCGAAAGACATCCAGAGCGTCCGATTCGGCCTGGGGGGCGACTACGACGGGTTTGCTTTGTTTGATTATCCCGGCCTTCTCATGGGCAATCTTTTCGATAGTGTCTCCCAATGTGGCCACGTGGTCGAGGCTTATAGAGGTAATTACCGAGACCTCTGGTTCAACAATGTTGGTGGAGTCCAGCCTGCCGCCCAAGCCGACCTCCATCACCTGAAAATCGGCTTTGATGTTGTGAAAATGCTGAAAGGCCATCGCAGTCAGTAACTCGAAGAACGTGACGCCACCGTACCCGCCTTCCGAGCCGACCCACTCGACGGACGGCCATAGCTGATCAATCAATTGAGCGAAATCGCCTTTAGTGATCGGCTCAAGACCGACCCTCACACGCTCCACAACCGTGTGCAGGTGCGGAGAAGTGAACAGCCCTACCCGATACCCTTGAGCAGACAGTATCGATGTGATCATGACCGAGGTGCTGCCCTTGCCTTTGGTGCCTGCCACATGCACTGTAGGAATCCCCTGGTGGATGCCTCCCGTTCTATCAGCCAACAGCGTCATCCGCTCCAGGTGGAACGACGAGTGCCCAGGGCTGTTAACCGACCGCTCAAAATCGGTCAGGCTCATGGCCTGCGCCACTGCCGCCTCAAAACTCAAAGGCATGGCGTTCGGTCCGAAGAGACGTATGAATGTGGTTTCATAACGATTACGAGCGCTCTCGCTGATGCTGGATATTGCCACCTGGGCTTGAATCGACCCTTTAACTTTACATGAAATCCACGGGTGTTTGATAGGTTCCAGAGGGTGTTTTGAACCAGGAGCAGTCCCACGCTTCGACGCAGAAGTTCGAGCCTGAATTACGCATAGTGTTGCCGCTTCTCGACAGGCAGCGGGCAACAGACGATTCGGGGGTGTCAGCGTCAAATTTAAACAGCATGATCCGGCATATATCGCAAAACGAAGTCTGGTTGTGCATTCAATTGCCAAGACGCATCGTGGACAGACCCGGCTAAACTGTAATCACGCCAACGCTGTTGGAAACCTTAACTTCAGTTCCAAAAGGCTTGGAGAGTCGTCGCATCCGGTCCAGGGATTTGCGCGCCAGTCGGCTGTCAGCCAGCACGGGTCGGCCCCTTTGAGCCCGAGGCCGGCCATGTCCCAGATCGATTGGGTGGAGGGTCACCCGGGAGAGGCTGTTGTTTTTGTACTCGCACTGCGCCACCACGCTCTCCCAATATGCAGGCTCAGATGGGAAACCTCGCGTGTCCTTCTCGCTGCGAGCGTCGTAGAAATCAGCAGGCGTCGAACCGTAGTCAAGGCCCACTGATTCGTAGTTGAAGGCAGGCTGCCAGCGCACGGTGTCGTTCTGGAAGATGAAATTGCCCAGGCTGTAGAAGATCGGCTTGCCGTGGTATATCTCGACGCCTCGGGTGACATGCGGGCCGTGGCCCAAGAATGCGTCGGCTCCCTCGTCGATGCAGGCTCTGGCGAAGGTGGTAAGGAACTCGGGCGGTTCATCACGATTCGCGCCGCTCTCGTGGCAATGGAACGCAACGAAAACCCAGTCGGCCATGCGACGAGCGTCGCGAATCCACTTCAGGTTCTCTTCCATGTCTCGCGTGTTGGGTTTGCTGGAAATTTTGAATTCCTCACCCACAACGTATCTGTTTCCCTGGAAGCCCAACTGTGTGTCGGTGTCCTCAATGACAGCGCCTGGAGGTCGAAATCTCCTTAGCGCCGCATTGTTCGCCTCGAACCCAAGCTCACGGTTCACCCGCTTCAACTCGTCAAAGGCGGTCCTGTCCACGGTATGGGTCAGGCTGAATCTCAGTGCGTTGAGCCCTGGGCGCCCCTGGATATCGGGGCGTTGCTCAAGCGCCCGTCCCGACTCGCTGAACGTGGATGAAGCCGATATCAACGCTACGCGCCCTTTGGCTGTGTCCAGGTATCCTGGCGCTCTGGCCTCGCTGGAATTTCGTCCAGTGCCTGCAAAAACAAGGCCGGACTGATCAACATTCTCCAAGTTGGTCAGAACGCCACCTTCGCCGTAATCGTAGGAATGGTTGTTGGCAGTGGATACGAGATTGATCCCCGCCCATTTCAGCTCTTCCAGGTTGCGTGGGTCTGACCCGGTGAACGTTCCGCCGGCGCTTCCGGGAGAGTGCTCATAATCGTGCATGAGCATCTCCAGGTTTGTGTATCCAACATCTGCTTTTCGGAACATGTCCACGAGCGAGACAAACCTCTGCTCGCGGAACACGGAGAGTTTTCTTGTAATCATGCAGTCGCCGCTGGCGACCAGCGTCAGGTCTCCGGATTCAGCTTCGTAGATCAATCGGCTCCTCTAATCCCTGCCTAGACTGTATGAGACACTTCGGAGGTTCGGTCCTTCATCTTCTGCGCATACTCTGTGGCCAGCATGCCCATCACCACCGAGTCGAATCTCGACCCTTCGTGAGGCCTGCTCTGGCGGAGCGTGCCTTCATGAGCGAACCCAAGATGCTCGAAAAGTATCTTCGCTGCGGCATTGTACTCGGGAATGTCCACCCACACCCGAAATAGTCCAAACTCGCCAAATCCCAACTCCAGCGCCGCCAGAGCCGCCGCCGTGCCATAACCGTGATGCCACATGTCCTTGCGCCCAATCAGGATGGAAAGCTGGCCATCTCCCAGCGATTCCTCGATGGCGATATGGACCTCGCCAATGTGCTCGCCTTCGGCGTAGATCGAGAGCGTTTGATGCTCGGGATCGTCGAACACGCGCTTGAACTCCTCGTCCGACGCTTTCTCCATCTCTTGGGGGTGATATCCC